>NZ_JBNATX010000001.1:0-246164 GCF_049701115.1 Caldanaerobacter sp.
CACCCGTTCCCATTCCGAACACGGAAGTTAAGCCCTCCAGCGCCGATGGTACTGCGTAAGCGGGAGAGTAGGACGCTGCCGGGAAAGTTTTAAGAGAAGAGGTAATTTGGTAAAAGCCAAATTACCTCTTCTCTTTTTATGGTATAATTATAGAGTAATCCTAAGTAAATTTCCTGGGAAATAATAACTTTAAAGGAAGGATAGAGGGAAATGAGAGCATTTATTGGAATAGGGCTGCAAACAGAAATAATAGAGAAAATCTATGAATTTCAGTCTATGCTTAGAGAATACACTATAGAAGGAAGGTGGACTAATAAAGAAAATTTTCACATTACATTGAAATTTTTGGGAGAAATACAACCAGAGTTTGTCCCCCAGATAGAAGAGGCAGTAAAAAAAGCAACAAAGGGAATAAAGCCTTTCTATCTTTGTTTTTCAGAAGTGGGTTTTTTTAAAGGGAACAAAAATATCAGGGTTTTATGGTTAGGAACTGAGGAAAGTGAACTTTTAAATGTTTTGCACGCCAATATAGAAGATGAGCTTTACAAGATTGGTTTTCCCAAAGAAGAAAAAAAATTCACTTCTCACATTACCATAGCGAGAGATATTAAGCTAAAAATTGGAATTGAAGAGGCAAATAAGCTTTTCAGCCAAATAGAAAAAAAGGATATCCCTGTAAAAGAGATATCTCTCTATGAAAGTACTGTTATTGAGGGCAAAAGAAAATACATACCAGTTTTCACTGTGCCCCTTAAATGAGCTCACTCAGGATTTACATAGATGGTTTTGTGGTTAGTGTAAATTACAAACCCCGGTTTTGAACCTGGGGGTTTTTTTACATACTTTTTTAAGGTATAATCTACTGGAACATTGGAAGAGTATTTTGCTTTGCTGTATTTTGCTGCTAATTTTGCTGCTTCAACTAGAGTACTTTCAGGGACTTCTCTATTGTTAGTCTTTATTACTACATGTGCTCCTGGGATGTCTTTTGTGTGAAGCCATATGTCGTTTGGATTAGCTAATTTTAGTGTTAAATAATCATTTTGTCTATTGTTTTTACCTACATATATGTCAAAACCTTCGGAGGATACTACATGAAGTGGCTGAGAAGTAGAAGAAGTTGCTTTTTTCTTCTGTTGCTTGTGTATATATCCTTCTTCTATAAGTTCATTTTTTATTTCCTCTAATTCTTCAAGCGTTGTTGAATTTTCTATGTTAATGAGCTGTCCCTCTAAATAGTTTATTTCTTCTAATGTTTCAGAGATTTGCTCTTTAATTGTTTTTAAAGCGTTTTTCAGCTTGTTGTACTTTTTATAGTACATTTGCGCATTTTGAGAAGGAGAAAGCCTTTTCTCCAGAGGGATTTCTATTTCTTCACCTGTGTAATAATTAATAGTTTTAAACTTTTCTATTCCCTTTTCTATGGAATGTAGATTAACAGTGAGGAGCTCACCATATAATTTATAAATTTCTGCTTTATCTGCTTCTGTTAATTCTTCCTGTAATTTATTTAATTTGACATAAAGTTTTTCTAGAATATTTTGTACAATTTTTTTTAGGTCAGAGGATTTCATTTGAAAATTTACCGATTTTATTTTTTCAAAGAAAAACTTATCAGCAGCTTCATTTACTGTATCAAAAATAAGCCTTTTCTTGTACTGAGTGAGTTCAATACAAGAAAAATCAGCTACTTTGTCTTCTAGAAAAGCAACACAGGGTTTAACTTCTAAATTATAGACTTTTTCATATATATCTCTTACTTTCTGATAAATTTGTTCAATTTTTTCTTCACCCAAAGTTTCTACAAATGAATCTGATATGCCACATTGAAAAGAAACTTCACTACTTAATGTGGTGCTGAAGCCTTGCAATATTTCTACTAAAGCCTTTTCTATTTTCTTTGTTTTTTGATGCAACAAGGCTTCTTTAAAAGATTCATAAGTGAGGTCTTTTAAACTCAATTTTTGCTGCAAGGGAGGATAGGTGTATTTTTTGCCAGGCAATACTTCTCTTAATCTGCTCATATCGGGATAAACTCTTTTTATGCTATCAAGGATTGTTTGACTTACCTTATCTACTAATATTACATTGCTATGTCTCCCCATAATCTCGATAACTAGCGTTTTGATTGTTTGACCTTGAAGCTCGTCTTTTGTGTCTATATCAACTTCTACTATTCTGTCAAACTCTAATTGTTTTATTTCCACTATTCTTCCGTTTTGGAGGTGTTTTCTTAAAAGCATACAAAACATGGGAGGTTCTAGGGGGTTTTCTTTATCTTCTTTTGTAAGGTGAATTCTAGGATAATTGGCATTGGCAGATAATAGGAGTTTATAGTTTTTGCTTTTTGACCGGATTGTAAAAATCAAGTCTTCTTTTTCAGGCTGATAGATTTTTTCAATTCTGCCTCCCTCAATTTCCTTTTTGAGCTCTTTTACTATTGCATGTAAAGTCACACCATCGAAGGCCATAATCATACCTCCAGTTTTTTGTCTACATTAAGAGTATAACTTACAAAAAAAATTTGTACAATATTGACTTTAATTGTAACAGTTGTTACAATTAAATAAATGAAAAGTGGGGAGGCCTTTGGAATGAAATGGCTTCTTTTTGTGTATAAAGTGCCTAGTGATTCTTCTACTGCGAGAGTCACTATATGGAGAAAAGTAAAAAGAATTGGAGCTTTATATTTACAACAGTCTGTTTGTATCGTGCCTTATATGGAAAAATTTCTAAAAGAAGTAGAAGATTTAGAAAAAGAGGTAAAAGGATTTGGAGGGGACTTTAAATCCTTCGAGGTAGTAGCGCTTGGAGAAGAAATTGAAAAGGACTTGATTGAGCAGTTTAATAAACAGAGAAGAGAAGAGTACAACGAAGTGATTGAGCAATGTGAGGAATTTTTCAAAGAAATTGAAAAAGAAATAAACAGAGAGAACTTCACTTTTGCAGAATTAGAAGAAAATGAGGACGAACTTAATAAGCTTTACAGATGGTTCAAAAAAGTGACAGAAAGAGATGTTTTCAATTGCGAAATGAAGAGAAAAGCAGAGGAGCTTTTGAAGAAAGCGAGCGAAGAGTTTGAGAAATTTTCCAAAATAGTTTATGAAAAGAACAGAGAGGAGGATTTTAATGCTTAATGTAATAATCCTCGGATTGACGAGCCTTTTGACTGATATATCTACAGAAATGGTATATCCGTTGATTCCCCTTTACTTGACTTCAAAACTTGGAGCAAGTCCTGCCATAGTAGGATTTATAGAAGGAGTTGCAGAAAGCATTGCCAGTCTTCTCAAAGTATTTTCAGGATACATATCTGACAGGGTAGGGAAAAGGAAGTCTCTTGCTATACTCGGTTATTCTTTTTCTACTGTTGGAAAAGCTTTTTTATATTTTGCTTCCTCTTGGGGATGGGTATTCTGGGGAAGAACTTGGGATAGATTTGGAAAAGGCATAAGAACTGCGCCAAGGGATGCGCTAATCGCAGAGACGGTGGATAGAGAAACCATAGGAAGAGCATATGGGCTTCATAGAGCGATGGATACTCTTGGAGCTACTATAGGCATTGTGTTGGCTTATTATTTTATTACTGCTTACAAGGGAGATTATAAATTAGTATTCTTGTTCTCTATTGTTCCTGCACTGCTAGGAGTGATAGTTTTATTCTTTGCAAAAGAGAGCACAAAAAGGAAAGTAATTTCAAAGAGAATGTCTTTTTCATGGAGAGCTTTAGATAAGAGATTACAATTTTTTCTTATAGTGATATTCATTTTCGCTTTAGGAAATTCTTCAAATCAGTTTTTACTCTTAAGAGCTAAAAATGTAGGATTTAATGATGCCGATGTGATACTTTTGTATTTATTGTATAATGTAGTTTACATGCTTTTTTCATACCCGGCAGGGAGACTTTCAGATAGGATAGGGAGAAAAAAACTCCTTGTACTTGGATATTTATTTTACGGTTTGGTATACTTGGGATTTGGAAGGCTTGGATTTAAATCCGCCATGTGGTGGTTGTTTTCTGTATATGGATTATATATGGCCTTGACAGAGGGAGTCGAAAAGGCCTTAGTAGCAGAAATTTCTCCGGATCATTTGAGAGGAACAGTGATAGGTCTTCATGCTACTTTAACGGGTATTGGTCTTTTACCTGCATCTTTTATTGCAGGATTATTATGGGATGCATTTGGAGCCAGTGCTCCTTTCTATTTCGGAGGAATTTTAGGAATTTTGGCTTCTATTGGGCTTTTATTTGTTTTATGACTTATTTGCTCAAGTTTTCTCAAAATATCTAACCAAATTGACCTTTTTTATGTTATAATATTTTTGAAGATTAGAAGGAGTGGTATTAAAGTGAGATTTACCAAAATGCACGGTTTGGGCAATGATTTCATAGTGATTGAAGCAGTAGAAGGGGTTGATTACAGCGAACTAGCTGTTAAACTCTGTGACAGGCACTTTGGCATAGGAGCAGATGGGCTTTTAGTGGTGGAGCCTTCATATATTGCTGATGTGAAAATGAGGATTTTTAATGCAGATGGAAGCGAAGCAGAAATGTGTGGTAATGGCGCCAGATGCTTCGCAAAATATGTGTATGAAAAGGGTATAGTTCCAAAAAAGAAAATGACAGTGGAAACTCTGGCAGGAGTAATAATGCCAGATCTTGTTGTAGAAGATGCAAAGGTAAAAAGTGTCAGAGTATACATAGGAAGTCCTGTTTTTGAAAGTAGTAGAATACCTGTAAAAACTGAAAAACAGAGGTTTATAGATGAAACAGTCAAAATAGACGGTAAAACTTATAGATTGTCTTCTGTTAGAATAGGAGTCCCGCATACAGTTTTATTTGTTACGTCTTTAGAAGAAAGTTTTATTAAAGATTTAGGGCCTAAGATTGAAAAAAGTTCCCTTTTCCCAGAAGGGACAAATGTGGACTTTGTTAAGGTAGAAAATGAAGAAAATATATTTGTGCGGACATGGGAGAGAGGTGTGGGGCTTACCCTGGCTTGTGGAAGCGGAGCTTCGGCTTCTGCTGTTGTATCTTCGCTATTAGGAAAAACAAAGAGAAATGTGCATGTTCATTTCAAAGCAGGGGCGCTTTTTGTAGAGTGGAGGGAAGATGATAATGGTATTTATTTAACTGGTGAAGCGGTTGAAGTTTTCAGAGGAGAAATTGAAATTTAAATTCTTGTGCTGCTTGAAATTCGAGTATAATGACTATAATAAGAAAAGGTGGTTTTAATGATAAAAAGCATGACCGGATATGGACGAAGTGAAATTCAAGATAAAGGATATAAAGTTTCCGTCGAGGTTAGGTCACTAAATCACAGGTTTTTAGACATAAATTTGAGGATTAATAAATTATTGAGTGGATTAGAGGAGAGAGTAAGAGAGTTTGTGGGGGAAAAGATAAAAAGGGGGAGGGTAGATTTAAGTATAAGTTTTGACGTATATGATAAGACTTTGAACTTTATAAAGATTGACTATCCTTTATTGGAGGAATATTTAAAAGCTTTTTCTGAGGTAAAGTCTAAGTTTAGTTTAGAAGGGTCTATAACTGTACATGACTTGATTAACCTTCCAGAGGTGATAAAATTAGAAAATGAGGAAGTCAATTTGGAGGAGGTTTGGGAAGTTTTAGAGAGAGCTTTGGAGGATGCACTAAAGAAATTGGTCAACATGAGAATAAGCGAAGGTAGAAAATTATATGTTGATGTTGCAAAAAGGCTAGAAAAAATTACAAGAATTGTGGAACGAGTCGAAGATTTGAGTTCTACAATGGTAGAAGATTATCAAAGAAGATTAGAACAAAGAATAAAGGAACTTGGAGTGGAAGTGGAGCCGATGAGAATTGCTATGGAAGTGGCTTTAATTGCTGACAGGGCTTGTATCACCGAGGAAATCACAAGGCTTAAAAGCCATATCAGCCAATTTGAATCTTCACTTGAGGAAGAGGAACCTGTGGGTAAAAAATTGGATTTTATCCTTCAAGAGATGAACAGAGAAGCTAATACTATAGCTTCCAAGGCAATAGATTATAGAATCTCTAAAGAAGTCATTAATTTGAAGGATGAAATTGAGAAAATTAGAGAACAAATCCAAAATATAGAGTAAGGAGGAACAAGTATGTCAATTAAACTAATAAATATAGGTTTTGGCAATATAATATCGGCCAATAGGTTGGTGGCGATTGTAAGTCCAGAATCTGCACCAATAAAGAGGATAATACAAGAGGCTAAAAATAGGGGAATGTTGATTGACGCTACATACGGTAGAAGGACCAGGGCTGTCATAATAACTGATAGTGATCACATCATCCTTTCAGCGGTTCAACCAGAGACTGTTGCAAACAGACTGACATCTAAAGAGATTATAGAAGAAGAAGAGTTTGAAGAAGAAGAAGAGGAAGAAGAGGAAGAAGAGTAGGGGGAATTTGGTTTGTCGAAAAAAGGGCTATTAATAGTGATATCCGGTCCTTCTGGAGCAGGAAAAGGGACTGTTTGTAAGGCTTTAATAGAAAAAGAAAGAGATTTAAAACTTAGTATATCTGCTACTACGCGTCAACCGCGAGCAGGGGAAGTTGACGGGAAAAACTACTTTTTTAAGTCAGAAGAGGAATTCAAAAGGATGATAGAAGAGGATGCCTTTTTGGAATGGGCAAAAGTTTATGACCATTATTACGGTACCCCCAAAGAGTTTGTTTTAAAAAATTTAGAAGAGGGTAACGATGTTGTGTTAGAAATCGACATTCAAGGTGCACTCAAGGTAAAGGAGAAATTTCCAGAGGGTGTCTTTATCTTTATTCTTCCTCCTTCTATGGAAGAGTTGAAAAACAGAATCAAGAAAAGAGGAACTGAAAGCGAAGAAGAGATAATAAAAAGATTTAAAAGTGCCTATGAAGAACTCAATTATGTGTCCAAGTATAATTATGTAGTTATAAACGATGATGTAGATAAAGCAGTAGAAAAAATCCGTGCTATAATTATAGCTGAGAAATGCCGTGTCGATAGAAACAAAGAGCTATACCTTAAGATAAAGGAGGAATTAGTATGATTTTATACCCCTCCATAGTAGACTTAATGGAGAGAGTAGATAGTAAGTACACTTTATGTGCTCTTGTGGCAAAAAGAGCAAGACAACTGGTAGCCGGAGATAAAAAATTAGTAGATATAGATTCTGATAAACCTGTCACAATCGCTACGGAAGAAGTCTATAGGGGACTTATTACCTATGAAAGACCTCAGAAATATGGAATAAAATAGAGGTGTTATTATGGATAGAAAAAAAAATTTAGTACTCGGCGTTACAGGAGGTATAGCTGCATACAAGGCTGCAGACCTTACTTCAAGGCTTGTGAAGAGAGATATAAATGTAGATGTCATTATGACTAAAGAAGCCACTAATTTTGTAAATCCTCTGACATTTGAGGCTTTGACCCACAACAAGGTAACTGTGGACATGTTTGAAGATAGAAAATATTGGGAGATTGAGCATATATCTCTTGCAGAAAAAGCAGACCTTTTTGCTATAGTTCCTGCCACTGCTAATATAATTGCAAAAATTGCTCATGGAATTGCTGACGACATGTTGACTACGACTTTACTTGCTACAAAAAGCCCAGTGCTAATTGCGCCAGCCATGAACACTAACATGTACACAAATCCCTTGACTCAAAAAAATATTAAGACATTAAAAGATCTGGGGTTTATTTTTGTTGAACCTGCTGCAGGAAGATTGGCTTGTGGCACAGTTGGAGCTGGCAAGTTGGCAGATGTAGAAGAGATTGAGAAAATTATACTTGACCTTTTATATAGGGAAAAGAAAAAAGATTTTGAAGGCAAAAGAGTTTTGATAACAGCTGGTCCAACAAGGGAACCTTTGGATCCCGTGAGATATATTACTAACAGGTCCTCTGGTAAGATGGGATACGAGATTGCTAAGGCGTTTATGGAAAGAGGAGCCCATGTGGTACTTGTATCCGGTCCCACGCATATAGATATTCCTAAAGGGGTCACATTTATTCCGGTTGAAACAGCTACTGATATGTACAACGCCGTGATGATGCACTTAGAAGATGCAGACATAATAGTTGGGGCAGCAGCCGTTGCAGATTACAGGCCTAAGGAGGTAAAAAAAGAAAAAATAAAAAAAGAAGAAGAGACGATGATAGTTGAATTTATAAGGAATCCAGATATAATGTATGAGGTGGGGCAGAGAAAAGGTGATAAGATTTCAATTGGTTTTGCAGCTGAAACCGAAAACCTGTTAGAGTATGCGAAAAAGAAATTAAAAGAAAAAAATATGGATTTAATAGTCGCAAATAATGTATCTGAAGAAGGGGCCGGTTTTGAAGTGGATACTAATATAATAAAAATCATAAATAAAGACCTTGAAGTAAAAGAATATCCTTTGATGACAAAAAAAGAAGCAGCCCACGTTATTTTAGACGAGATTGCAAATTTATTGTAAGCCTTTTTGGCTTTTTTTATTTATAAAATCTTATCAGGCGGAGGTTGCCATGTTTGCCGAAGTCATAGTGGAGATAAAAGCTTCTAATACTGATAGGCTTTATACTTATAAGGTACCGGAAGGGATGGAACTTGATGTTGGAATGAGGGTTTTAGTCCCTTTTAGAAATAGGCTTGTAGAAGGCTATGTTACAAGCCTTACGGATAATCCTTCTTATTCGGAGGAAAAGATAAAAAGTATCTACAAGGTTCTAGACAGGTATCCAATTTTTAACAAAAAAATGATAGAATTGGCGAAGTGGATGAAGGAATATTACAAATGCTATTTTTCCGAGGTTTTTCAGACAATGATGCCAGCAGGAATAGATAAGGGAGAGAAGAAGATAAAGCTTGTGCGGCTGAAGGTAGATGACATTTTTGAAGAGGACTTTAAAAGGGCACCAAAGCAATGGGAAATCCTTCGATACCTAAGGAAAAGAAACCCTATAAAGCTTTCTGACTTAGTGAGGGCCTTAAATACGGATTATGGGACAATAAAGGTTCTTGAAAAAAAAGGTTATATAGAGGTTTACGAAGAAGAGATAAAAAGATTTCAAGTGAAATTTGTACAGAAGTCTATTCCACCGGTATTAACAGAGGAACAGAAAAAAGCAGTAGAAGAGGTAAAGAAGTCTATTTTGTCTGGTCATTCTGATGCCTTCCTGCTCTTTGGAGTTACGGGGAGCGGGAAAACAGAGGTTTATCTAAATCTTATAGAAGAAGCGATAAAAATGGGTAAAGCTGCAATAGTGCTTGTCCCAGAGATATCCTTAACTCCCCAGACAATTGAAAGATTTGTAAGCCGTTTTGGTGACAGAGTTGCCGTTATTCACAGTGGTCTTTCTCCCGGAGAACGATTTGATGAATGGCGTAAGGTTAAAAATAAAGAGGTAGATGTGGTAGTAGGAGTGAGAAGTGCAGTTTTTGCCCCTTTTGATAATCTCGGGATTATAATCATAGATGAAGAGCACGAAGCTACTTACAAACAATCAGATGTAAGACCCCGTTATAACGCTAAAGAAGTTGCAGAGAAAAGGTGCGAAATAGAAAATGCAGTATTGGTTATGGCAAGTGCTACTCCTTCACTTGAAACTTACCATAAAGCTTTAAAGGGAGAATATAAGCTTTTGACGCTTACAAAGCGAATAAAAGCCTCTATGCCTAAGATAGAGATTGTCAACATGAGTGAAGAGTTAGCAAAAGGAAATACTTCTATTTTTAGCAGAAGACTTTTTTCGTATATTAAGGAAAATCTAAAAAAAGGTGAGCAGACAATTCTCTTTTTGAATAGACGGGGCTATTCGTCTTTTGTTGCCTGCAGAGATTGCGGTTATGTTCCTAAATGTCCTAACTGCGATATATCTTTGACATATCATTTTGAGGATAAGAAACTGGTGTGCCATTATTGCGGTTATGAAGAGCCTATGAAGGATATATGTCCTAAATGCGGCAGCAAAAGGATACGCTATATGGGAATTGGGACAGAAAGGGTAGAGATGGATGTAAAAAAGTTTTTTCCGGAGGCAAGGATTTTAAGGATGGATGTAGACACTACTAGGAAAAAGGGCTCTCACGAAAAAATATTTTACGAGTTTAAAAGTGGGAAAGCAGATATTTTGATAGGGACGCAGATGATATCAAAAGGTTTTGACATACCCAATGTAACTTTGGTGGGAGTTATACTTGCTGATATAACTTTAAATTTGCCAGATTTTCGGTCTAGCGAGAGAACCTTTCAGTTATTGACGCAGGTGGCGGGGAGAGCGGGAAGAGGTGAAAAGCCCGGAAGAGTAGTTATACAGACTTACGACGATACCCATTATAGCATTGTTACCGCAAAAGAGCAGGACTACGTCAAGTTTTTTAAGGAAGAGATAAAATATAGAGAAGCATTTAAATATCCTCCTTTTGCCCATCTTATGAATATTGTGGTATCAGGAGAGAATGAGGAAGAGGTAAAAAATACTTCAGCTAACACTTATTTAATCTGTCAGAAAGTTATTAACAAACTTCAAATTGGGAGTTATAATAAAATATTAGGACCTGCTCCTGCTCCAATAAGTAAGCTTAATAATAGATACAGGTGGCAGGTAATCGTAAAAAGTGAAGATAGAAAAGTACTTGAGGAAATTGCAGGACACATAGAAAATATGAGACATCCAAAGGAAGTAAGGGTTGCTTTTGATATTGATCCGCTTAATATAATGTAAAATTAAATTTTAAGGAGGTATTTGTGTTGGCTATAAGGTATATAAGAAAAATCGGAGATCCTGTGCTAAGAAAGAAGGCGAAGCCTGTTACTGAAATAAATTCTCATATCATCACCATTTTAGAAGATATGGCAGAGACTATGTATCTAAACGACGGAGTTGGTTTAGCAGCTAATCAAGTAGGAATTCTAAGAAGGTTAGTTGTAATAGATGTTGGAGAAGGGCTTTTAGAACTTATAAATCCTGAGATTATCTATGTGGAAGGAGAACAAATCGGGCCAGAAGGATGTCTTAGTATTCCTGGAGTATATGGGGAAGTGAAAAGGCCTCAAAAAGTTAAAGTTAAGTATCAGGATAGGGATGGAAATGTTAAAGAAATAGTAGGCGAAGAACTTTTAGCAAGGGCATTGTGCCATGAAATAGACCATTTAGAAGGTGTGCTATTTATAGATAAGGTGATAAGGTATCTGGATAAGGAAGAATTAGAAGGAGTCAAGGAGGTATAGATTTTGAGGGTTGTCTTTATGGGGACGCCAGAATTTGCCGTCCCCTCTTTAAAAAAGCTTTTCGAGGAAGGATATGAGGTTGTAGCGGTTGTAACTCAGCCAGATAAACAAAAGGGAAGAGGAATGAAGGTTAGTTTTTCACCTGTAAAAGAATTGGCGTTACAAAAAGGAGTAAGAGTGCTCCAGCCAGAAAAGGTAAAGAACAATTACGAATTTTTAAAGGAATTAAAAGAATTAGCCCCGGATGTGATCGTAGTAGTGGCTTATGGGAAAATCTTGCCTGAGGATGTTTTAATATTGCCAAGGTATGGTTGTATAAATGTGCACGCTTCTTTGTTGCCTAAATACAGGGGAGCTGCTCCTATAAACTGGGCGATAATAAACGGTGAAAAAGAAACAGGTATTACCACTATGTTGATGGACAAGGGTTTGGATACAGGAGACATGCTTATAAGAAAAGCCATACCTATAGAGGAAGAGGATGATGCAGAGACTCTTCATGATAAACTTGCCAATTTGGGAGCAGAAGTCTTGATTGAGACTTTAAGAAAACTTGAAGAAGGGACCTTAATTCCTGAAAAGCAAAGAGAAGAAGAAGCTACATATGCTCCAATTATAACCAAAGAAATGGGGCATATCGATTGGAAGAAGCCGGCTTACAAGATTAGGAATTTGATAAGAGGGTTAAAACCTTGGCCTGGCTGTTATACTTTTTATGATGACAAGATGCTGAAAATCTGGAAAGCAGAAGTAGTAGAGTACTCAGGGCTTGAACCTTCAGGAAGTGTTCTTAAATCAAAAGATGAACTTGTTATAAAATGTAGTGAAAATGCTCTTAAGGTTTTAGAGATCCAACAAGAAGGTTCAAGAAAAATGAGTATTAGAGAGTATTTAAGGGGTCACAATATACCTGAGGGAACAATTTTAAAATAAAAAAATAAAAAAGAGGAGAATTTTTCTTGAAAGGGAGAAAGAGGTTATTCTTTGGAATTTTAGGCTTAAGCTTTGTGTTTTTTGCGTCAGTGCTCACAGCTTTTGTGTACTCACTTTACAATGATAAGACCGAATTTTACAGGTATTTCATAGTAACTATAGCGCTTTTTTTCCTTGTGATTACTATTTTGGTAGGTTTGGTGCTAGGAGTAGCATTTTATGTAATATTGTTTCGAAAAAGCAGCAGTTCATCA
Source organism: Caldanaerobacter sp. (assembly GCF_049701115.1). Taxonomy (NCBI): domain Bacteria; kingdom Bacillati; phylum Bacillota; class Clostridia; order Thermoanaerobacterales; family Thermoanaerobacteraceae; genus Caldanaerobacter; species Caldanaerobacter sp. The sequence continues at coordinate 12,405 of NZ_JBNATX010000001.1, forward strand.
CTTTATTTTATTTCCAATTTTGTAGACATTTTTTATCCTGTTGTGCTTTTTGCATCAAGAACACTACAGATTAAAGAAGAAAAAATAGAACAGTCCTATATAGCTATAAAAAATTTTCTTTTCAATAAAAATTTGAAGAAATATGAAGCTAAAGATATACTAATCCTTGCACCTCATTGTATACAATATAGCGGTTGTAAATTCAAAGTTACATACGATATAGACAATTGCAAGAGATGCGGGCAATGCCAGATAAACGATTTAGTAAACTTAAAAGAAAAGTATGGAATCAACGTAGCTGTGGCTACTGGAGGGACTATGGCAAGAAAAATAGTAAGGGATTTAAGACCTAAGGTGATAATAGCTATTGCTTGCGAAAGAGACTTAACAAGTGGGATGCAGGATGTGAAACAAATTCCCGTGTATGGTATAATAAATGATAGGCCAAATGGGCCATGTTTTAATACTAAAGTGGATGTTTTTGAAGTTGAAAACACAGTCAAAAGGTTGTTAAACGGAGGGTGAGGTTATGTTCTGGGATAGCACTATAATCCTTCTAATCCCTGCATTACTATTTGCCATGTATGCGCAGGCGCAAGTTCAGAGTACTTTTGGCAAGTATTCGCGTGTACGAAATGTGTACGGTTATACTGCAGAACAGGTAGCCAGGAGAATACTTGACAGTGTAGGCCTTTATGACGTCAGAATTGAAAGGATTCCCGGAAATTTGACAGACCATTATGACCCAAGAGTAAAAGTTTTGAGATTGTCAGATTCAGTATACGGGAATGATTCCATAGCCGCAATAGGTGTAGCTGCTCATGAGGCAGGCCATGCAGTGCAGCATGCAAAAGGTTACATTCCTCTTTTGATGAGGAATAGCCTCGTGCCCGTAGCTAACTTAGGGGCAAATTTGGCATGGCCGATGGTGATTTTAGGTTTCTTCATGGGGTCTGCAGGAATTCACTTTATAAACTTGGGAATAATACTTTTCAGTGCAGCTGTACTTTTCCAGGTAATTACTCTGCCTGTAGAGATTGATGCCAGCAGAAGAGCAATAGCATTGCTTCAAAAAAACGGATTTTTTACAAGAGAAGATTTAGAGCCTGCAAGGAAAGTATTGCAGGCAGCTGCTTTAACTTACGTAGCGGCTGCGCTGGTTTCTATAATGCAGCTTTTAAGACTCTTCATCATAAGGGATACCAGAGAGTAAAGGGGATTTGTCCAATAAATGAAACCAAGAGAATTGGCTTATAAAATATTGTATGATGTGATAATCAAAAAAGCGTATATAAATATATCTTTTTCTAAGCATTTGCAGAAAGAAAAGATAAAAGAAATTGATGTAGCATTTGTGAAAGAGTTAGTCTATGGAGTTATTGAAAGAAAATATACTTTGGACTTTATACTTTCTTTTTTTGTAAAGAAATTTCCTGATGCAAAGGCACTATTGCTTCTTGAGATGGGACTATATCAAATCTTATACATGGGAAAAGTTCCGGACTATGCGGCTATAAATGAGACAGTAGAAGTAGCTAAGAAGTTTCTTGGTAAAAAAATGGCTAGCTTTTTGAACGCAGTTTTAAGAAATTATCTCCGTGAAAGAGAAAAAGTCAGGTTTCCTGATAGACAGGACTTGCGCCTTTATTTGAAAGTTACTTACTCTTATCCTGATTGGATAATTGAGAGATTCCTAAAAAATTTTGGTGAAAAGAAATCCGAAGAACTGCTTATAAGTTTAAATGAGAAACCAGAAATTTCTTACAGAGTTAACACTTTAAAGATTTCACCGGAAGAATTTGAAAAAAAACTAAAAGAAAAAGGAATCACTTATAAAAGAGGCTACTATCTTAAGGAAGCTTTTTATATTGACCTGAAGAATCCAGAAAACCATCCTTTTTACAAAGAGGGCTTGATACATCCTCAGGATGAGGCTTCTATGCTTGTCTCTAAAATTTTGGCTCCTCAAAAAGGAGAAATGGTAATAGATGTGTGTGCTGCACCGGGGGGTAAGACCACTCATATAAGTCAGATTATGGAAAACACGGGCGAGGTTATAGCTTTTGATTTGCATCCACATAGATTAAAGCTTATAGAGGAGAATAGTAAAAGATTAGGAGTTTTAAATGTCAAGGCTGAACTATTTGATGCTACTTCAGTTAACGAAAAATATTTAGGAAGAGCAGATAAAGTTTTAGCCGATGTCCCTTGTACAGGAATAGGGATAATAAGGAAAAAGCCTGATATCAAACTTAAACATTACGATGAAACAGAGATCAGAAACCTCATTGAGAAGCAGTATAATATCTTGAAATCCAGTTCACTTTATTTAAAAAGAGAAGGGGTTCTGGTTTACAGTACGTGTACTATTGGAAAGGAAGAAAATCAAGAAGTAATAGATAGGTTTTTAAAGGAGCATAAAAATTTTGTAGCCGTCGACATTTCAGATTGTTTGCCTTCAAATCTTAAGGATGAAACTTCTAAGGAGGGGTATATACAGACAACTCCCTTGGAACATAAAATTGACGGGTTTTTTATTGCAAAGTTAAAAAGAATATACTGAAAAGTGGGGGTAGTACAACTTGTACAACTTAAAGGACATGACTTTGGAAGAAATGGAAGAATTTTTTGAAAAGTTGGGAGAAAGCAAGTTTAGGGCGAAACAGCTTTACAAATGGATCTATGAAAAAAGAGTCAAAGATTTTGACTTGATGACGGATATTTCTAAAGATTTAAGAGCAAAACTTAAAGAAATCGCTTATGTATCTGAGTTGAAAATCATAGAAAGACGAGTTTCCCAGATAGATGATACGGTTAAGTATTTGTTTTTGCTAGAAGATAAAAATATAATTGAAGGTGTGGGAATAAGGTATAAATATGGAAATACAGCTTGTGTATCTACTCAGGTTGGGTGTAATATGAGGTGCAAATTTTGTGCTTCTGCCATAGGAGGAAAAGTAAGGGACCTAAAAGCGTCAGAAATGGTAGACCAAGTAATGGCAATAGACCAGGATTACGGTAAGATTTCCAATATAGTTCTTATGGGGAGTGGAGAGCCTTTTGACAATTATGATGAAGTTATGAAATTTATTAAGATAGTTAATAATCCTTTTGGTTTAAATATAGGGAAAAGGCATATCACCATTTCTACTGTAGGTATAGTTCCTAAGATTTACAGATTTGCAGAGGAAAATCTTCAGGTGAATTTGTCTATATCTTTGCATGCTCCTAACAACGAATTGAGAAGCGAACTTATGCCGATAAACAGAGCGTATCCACTGGAAGATTTGATGAAAGCCTGCAGATATTATACAGAAAAAACTAACAGAAGGATCACTTTCGAATATGCATTAATTGATGGAATAAACGACAAAAAAGAACATGCTTACCAGCTGGTAGACCTTCTTAAAGGCATGTTATGCCATGTAAATCTGATTCCTATAAATTACGTGAAAGAAATAGGTTTTAGGAAGTCCAGTAATGAAAAAGTAATGATGTTTAAAAGGATCATTGAAAATGCTGGGATACCGTGTACTGTGAGAAGAGAGTTAGGAAGCGATATTGAGGCTGCTTGTGGGCAGTTGAGAAGAAAGTATCTGAAAGAGGGGTAAGGTTTATGATTGTGGCTGCCCTTACTGATATAGGCAATTTTAGAGAAAAAAATGAGGACTATTATTATGCTTCTTTTGATAAGGATTTTCCGCTTTTCATAGTAGCAGATGGGATGGGAGGACATAACGGAGGAGAGATCGCTAGTAAATTGGCTGTAGAGTCGGTAGTAGAGTATTTCAAAGATAATTATCCCAAGTTGAAAACCAAAGAAGCCAACGCTATAGAAGAATTGGTAAAGAATTCTGTAAAGTTTGCCAATAAAGTTGTGTACAGTTATGCTTGTGCTGAATGTGAGCTTGAAGGCATGGGAACCACCCTTACCCTACTGTTTTTTGAAAAAAATCACTTTTTTATAGGTCATATTGGCGACAGCCGAGCGTATTTAATAAGAAATAAAAAAATTTTGCAAATAACAGAAGACCATTCATTTGTAGAAGAATTAGTGAAAATGGGCAAGATAACACAAGAAGAAGCGAGGGTTCATCCACAGAAGAACATCATTACAAGGGCTCTGGGTGTTGATGAAGAAGTTGAAGTGGATATCTTTTATGGGGATGTGCTGCCTCAGGACATCCTATGCTTATGCACTGACGGGCTTACAAATTTGGTAAGGGATGAAGACATACTGCAAGAATTCAGCAAAAATAAGGACATAACTAAAGCATGTGAGAACCTTGTAAACATGGCTAAAGAAAATGGCGGCTATGACAATATAACTATCGTAGCTGTTAAGGAGGTGGGACTGTGATAGGGAAAATACTGGGGAACAGGTACGAGATATTGGAAAAAATAGGAGAAGGTGGAATGGCAAAGGTTTACAAGGCCAAATGCCACCTCCTTAACAGAATTGTTGCCATAAAGATTTTAAGGCCAGAATTTGCAGCGGATGAGAGTTTTGTAAAGAAGTTTAAGAGGGAATCGCAGGCTGCAGCTAGTCTTTCTCACCCAAATATAGTAAGTATATATGATGTAGGACAAGAAGGAGATATATACTATATTGTAATGGAATATGTAAAGGGTCATACATTAAAGGAAATTATTAAAGAAAATGGGGGACCTCTTGAGATAGAAAGAGCGGTAAACATTGCTCGGCAGGTTGCTAAAGCCTTAGATCATGCTCATAAAAATAAGATAATTCATAGAGACATAAAACCTCAAAACATTTTGATTACAGAAGATGATGTAGTAAAGGTGACCGATTTTGGGATAGCTAGAGCTGCTAACGGAGCTACCATAACTTATACAGGAGATGTGATTGGAACTGCTTACTATTTTTCTCCTGAACAAGCAAAGGGTAGTATAGTGGATGAGAGAACAGATATATATTCTCTTGGTATAGTGCTTTTTGAGATGCTGACGGGTAAAGTTCCTTTTGAGGGAGAAAGCCCTATTTCTGTGGCTTTAAAGCACATACAGGAAGATATAATACCCCCATCGCGGTTTAATGAAAAAGTTCCCGAAGAACTCGATAAAATAGTTATGAAAGCTACGCAGAAAGACCCTAACTTGAGATATCAAACAGCATCCGAATTTTTGAAAGACCTGGATACTTTTCTCAGAAATCCGAAAGACCTCGTATTTGAAGAAAGAGATTTTGAAAAGACAAAGGTTATGCCCTCAAAAGAGGCTGAAGAATTAAAGAGAACTGCTTTAAAAGCAGAAAGAGAGAAAAAGAGGAAAGATTTGTGGAAAAAAGTGGGAGTTATTCTTCTTGTTTTGATGTTTCTAGCTTCTCTTTCTTATGGAACTTTTTATGTCCTTAATAATTTCTTTAAAGTGAGCGATGTAGTTGTTCCAAATGTGGTAGGACTTTCTATTAGTCAGGCGAGCAAAATTTTGTCCGAACATAATTTGAAAATGGAGATAAGCGAGGAACGATACAGTGATAAACCAGAAAATACTATAATTGAACAACAGCCTGCAGAGGGTACGTTAGTAAAACCGGGGAGTACAGTATATGTTATAATAAGCAAAGGAAGACAGGTAGTTATTGTTCCAAATGTAATAGGGCGTGATTATCTTGAGGCTAAAAGCATTTTGGAAAATGCAGGTCTTAAAGTCAATTTTATTGAAAACTACAATGACCAGTATCAAAAGGGATATGTATTTGATCAGAATCCTCGATACGGAGTTCAGGTAGAATATGGTACTACAATCGACGTGTACGTGAGCAAAGGCTCACAACCTTCGGTTGTTCCAAATGTAGTGAATATGAGTCTTGATGAAGCTAAAGTCGCTCTTGAAAATGCTGGATTGACGCTGGGGAAAGTTATTTACAATGAAACCACCGATGTTCCGGAAAATACAGTGCTTCAGCAAAGCGTCCCACCTGATACTCAAGTTAAAAAGGGAAGTCCGATAGATTTGATAGTTAGTAAATTGCCACAAAATTCTTTGCAAGAGTCGACGAAAAATGTTATCATTAATTTGCCAAATAAAGACGGGCCTATGAAAGTAGAGGTTTATGTTATACAGGACGGAAAGAAGAGCCTAGTCTATTCTGGAGAACATACTTCTAACGATAGCCCTTTGAATGTTCCTGTGACAGCTAAAAAAGGGAAAGCCATTATTGAAGTTGACATTGATGGACAAGTATACAGCAGAGTGGAGGCGAGATTTTAATTGGAGAGGGTAAAAGGAAGAATCACGAGGGGAATCGCTGGATTTTATTATGTGGCTACGGATCGAGGTATTATAGAGTGTCGAGCGCGAGGAAAATTTAGAAAAGAGAACATTGTACCTATGGTTGGAGATTTAGTTGAAATACAGCTGGTGAATGAAAAAGAGGGGTATATATTAGAGATTTTGCCCAGGAAGAATCAACTCATAAGGCCTCCTGTTGCCAATGTAGATCAAGCCATAATAGTTTTTACAATATCTAAGCCAGAAATAAACAGGGTGCTTTTGGATAAAATGGTTGTCCTTGCAGAGGTCAATCATATAGAACCTATAATCTGCATAAATAAAGTAGACATGGAAAAAAGGGAAGCAGTAGATAATCTAATTGGGGTTTACAAAAAAATAGGTTACAAAGCCTTAGCGACTTCTGCTGTAACTGGAGAAGGTCTAAAAGAGTTAAAGGAGTATTTAAAAGACAGGATCTCATTCTTTGCAGGGCCTTCTGGAGTAGGTAAGTCTTCTTTGATAAATTCGATACAGTCAAATATAAAATTAAAGACGGGAGAACTTAGTGAGAAGCTTGGGAGGGGAAGGCATACTACTAGGAGCGTGGAGTTTTTGTCTTTGGATTTTGGAGGATATGTTTTAGATACGCCTGGTTTTACAGCTTTGGAGATTGATATTGCTAAGGAGGAGCTTAGGAATTATTTCAGAGAATTTTTAAAATTTCAAGAAAACTGCAGATTTACTTCTTGCCTTCATGTGAGTGAGCCGGGCTGTGCGGTAATTGAAGCTTTAGATGAGGGTCACATAGATAGACAGAGGTATATAAGCTATTTAACTCTTTTGAGGGAGATAAAAGATAAGGAAAAGAGGAGGTATAAAAGTTGAAAATTGCTCCTTCTATACTTTCGGCCGATTTTGCTAACCTTTTGCAAGAAGTAAAAGAAATAGAAGAAGATGCAGATCTTTTGCACATAGACGTGATGGATGGACACTTTGTTCCTAATATAACAGTTGGTCCTTTGGTAGTAAAGGCCCTTAGACAATATACGTTTTTACCTTTTGACGTCCATCTTATGATTGAAAATCCTGATTTTTATATAGAAGACTTTGTAAAGGCTGGAGCAGATATTATTACAGTACATCAGGAAGCCTGTGTACATCTGCACAGGACGATACAAAGGATAAAAAACCATGAGATAAAGGCGGGAGTTGCTCTAAATCCTGCCACTCCCCTTGAAACTTTAAAATACATTTTAGAATACGTGGATATGGTGCTTATTATGACTGTAAATCCGGGCTTTGGTGGTCAAAAATTCATAGATTCCATGCTTAAAAAAATTAAAGAATTAGATACCATCAGGAAAGAACAGAATTTGAGTTTTGAAATCGAGGTAGACGGTGGAATAAACGTAAACAATATAAAACAGGTTGTGGAGGCTGGAGCAGACATAGTAGTGGCGGGGTCTGCAATATTCGATTCGCCCGATCCTTCGGCTACTATAAAAGCTTTTAGAGAGGCTGTAGGAGTATGAAAGTGCTGATTATATCCAATGGCGAAATAAGAGACTATGAATTCTATAAAAGCCTTTTGGAAGAAGTAGATATGGTTATATGTGCTGATGGAGGAGCGAATCATGCTTATAGGATGAAAATAAAGCCTTTTTTAATAATAGGTGATTTTGATTCGGTAGATAAAGAGATACTGGAATTTTATCAAAAGCAAGGGGTTATGGTAGAAAAATTTCCTACAATGAAGGATGAAACAGATACACAGCTTGCACTGAAAAGAGCTATAGAACTGGGAGCCAATGAAATAACTTTTATAGGAGTTATTGGCGACAGATTTGACCATTCCTATGCCAACCTTTCTCTTTTGCTTTATTCGCTGAAAAGAGGTGTAAAGAGCAGGATTATAAACGAGAAAAATGAAATTTACTTGATAGATGACCAGATAGAGCTTGAGGGGGAAAAAGGGGACTTACTGTCTTTACTTCCTTATTCTGGAGAGGTAGAGGGAATATATACAAAAGGACTTTTTTATCCTCTTTCTGGAGAGACTATGGTAATGGAAAACCCCTATGGGATAAGCAATGTTTTTATAGAAGAAAAAGCCTCCGTAAAAATAAAAAAGGGGCTTCTACTTGTCATAAAACCTAAAGACTAGTGTCTTAATCCCCTTCCTTTGAATAGTATGTATTAGCTTCATGAAAAGGAAGGGGCGTTTTTATGAATAAATTTATTCAAAAGCTAAAAAGATTCAATAGGCAAACAAATTATGCACTTGGGTACCTGCTGATGGGGATTGGGGCTTTTATTTTTGTTATGTCTATTCCACCATGGCTGTGGATGATTTTATTAGGTATTTTACTTGTAATAACGGGATACTATGTTAACATATATTTTAAATAAAATAAAAGCGTGCAAAGCTGCACGTCTTCTTTATAGAGCTCTTTGAACTTTTCCTGCCTTGAGACATTTTGCGCACACGTTGAGAGTTACAGGGGTACCATCCACAATAGCTCTTACTTTTCTTATATTAGGCTTCCACCTTCTTATGGTTCTTCTGTTGGAGTGGCTGTATTGAAAGCCCCTTATAGAGCCTTTGCCGCAAATGTCGCATTTTGGCATTGTTGATTACCTCCTTTTAAGACCTGTATTTTTCGCAACAATACCATTTTATCATCATATTGTTTAAATGTAAATACCTTCTTTGACAATTTGGTTGATAGCAGAGAAACTTTCAGGTAAAATATAAATAAGAATCGGAGGGATAGAGTATGGTTCAGATAAAAAACAACTATGGTAGCATAACCATTTCAAATGATGCCATTGCTGCAGTGACCAGCAGGGCTGTTTCAGAATGCTATGGAATAGTGGGATTAGGAAGAAAAGGAGCAAATGGCTTGGTAGAGATATTCAAGACGGAAAATTCCGGGAAAGGTGTCAAAGTATCCTCTTCCCAGGAGGGCTTAGTTTTAGAAGTATACATAGTGGTACTTTATGGAGTGAATATAAAGACTGTATCTTTGAATGCGATCGAAAGAGTAAAGTATGCTGTAGAAAAGTTTACAGGCCTTAAGGTATCAAATGTTACAATAAATGTTCAGGGAATCAAGGTTGACAATTAAGGAGGAAGGTACGTTGAAAAATATAGAGGGAAAGATTTTAAAGAATATGATAATAACCGGTGCTAATTATTTGTACAACAATAGAAGTGAAGTGGATAAGTTAAATGTATTTCCTGTACCTGATGGAGATACTGGCACTAACATGGCTCATACGCTTCTTTATGCCGCAAAGGAACTGGAGAAAACTGGGGATACTATAAGAGAAGTATTGGAAACAATTTCTAAAGGCACTTTAATGGGAGCAAAAGGGAATTCGGGAGTAATCTTGTCCCAGATTTTTAGGGGATTTACAAGAGAGCTAAAGGGTTTAAAGAAAATCACTACCTGTGATTTTGCGAAGGGGCTAAAGGCTGGAGTGGAGACTGCCTACAAAGCAGTTATGAGGCCGGTGGAAGGTACTATTCTCACTGTGGCAAGAGAGACAGCAGAAGAGGCTATAAACATATGTCGTGAAGTGCAAGAATTCGAAGATTTCTTAGAAATTTTAATTAGCAAAGCAGAACAATCTTTAAAGAATACTCCTAATTTACTTCCCATTTTGAAAGAAGCTGGTGTAGTTGATTCAGGTGGAACAGGTTTTGTATACGTGCTTCGGGGGATGCTGGAAGGACTTAAAGGAAATAAGATAGAGCTTCAGGAGGTCTTTGAAGATAAAAAAGAGTTAAAGCTCCCTGAGGGAGAACTTAAGTATCTTTATTGTACAGAAATACTTGTCAAAACTAACAAAAGTTATTCAGAGGCGCTTTTAAAAGAGCGTTTTAAAATTTTTGGAGATAGCTTAGTGGTTGTGGCAGAGGATGACCTTTTGAAAGTGCATGTTCATACTAACAATCCTGGTCTAGTACTGGAAGAAGGAGTAAAGATAGGGGAACTAATAAAAGTCAAGATTGACAACATGAAGTTCCAACATGAGACCATTATAGAAGAAAATAAAAAGCCCAATAAAAAATATGGTATTCTTGTGGTAGCTACAGGGGATGGAGTAAAAGAGATTTTTAAGAACTTGGGATGCGATGTAATAATTGACGGGGGACAAACTATGAATCCCAGTACTAACGAGATTTTAAGAGGAATAGAGAAGATTAATGCAGAACATATTCTTGTATTTCCCAACAATAAAAATATAGTGATGGCGTGTGAACAGGCAAAAAAATTGACGGATAAGAAAGTAGAAGTTATTCCTACCAGAAACTTTAACGAGGCGATTGCTGCTATTTTAGCTCTCGATTTGGAAAAGGGATTTGATGAAAATATAAAGGATATTGAAGAAGTGTTAAAGGGTGTAAAAACCATTGAAGTTACCTTTGCCATCAGGAAGTCGAAGATAAACGGTTTTGATATAAAAGAAGGAGACATATTAGGGTTTGTAAATGAGAAACTGGAGATGGTAGGGAAAGATTATAACGAAGTGGCAAAAAATCTTATAATGAACTCTGTAACTCCAGAAACTTCTCTTGTGACTATATATTATGGTAAAGATGTTACAAGGGAAGAAGCAGAAACTCTTAGAGATTTTGTTTCCGATCAGCTGGATGTGGAGGTTCATTATGGAGGTCAGCCGCTCTATTATTACGTCATATCACTTGAATAAAAAGGTGAAAAAGCATGTCCATAGATTTGGATATACAATATGTTAAAGGTGTGGGACCTAAAAGAGCAAAACTTTTTAGAAAACTGGGTATAACTACGGTAAAAGATTTGATATTTTATTTTCCCAGAGATTACGAGGATAGAAGTAGGATACTAAGAATTGAAGATTTAGAGGTAGGAGAAAAACAGACTTTTAAGGCTTACGTTGCAGGAAATGCAAGAGAGATAAGGACTTCTCGTGTTATTATTACAAAAGTTCCTGTAAAGGATGGTACAGGAGCGGTAGAGCTTGTTTGGTATAATCAGCCTTATATGAAAAATAATTTTAAGGTAGGAGAAGAATACATCATAAACGGGAAACTGCAGTTTAAATACGGGCAGCTTGTAGTAGAAAATCCTGTATTAGAAAAATCTGAAGAGGACCTGAATCTCAATACAGGTAGAATTGTGCCTATATACAGTTTGACTGAAGGGCTTACGCAAAACATCGTGAGAAAAGCGGTATTTAACGTGTTAGGCGAATATCTCGATGAAATAGAGGATTTTTTTGATAGAGAATTCCTGCAGGCCAAAGGACTTATGGATTTGAAAGAAGCTCTACTGAACATTCATTTTCCTAAAAACGAAGAGAAACTTCTGAAGGCAAAATACAGACTTAAATATCAGGAACTATTTTTGCTGCAACTGGCACTGTTTTTGGTGAAAAAGTCAGTTAAAGAAAAAAAAGGTATAAGATTTAGAAAAGTAGACATTACTCCTTTTTCTTCAAACCTTCCTTTTAAACTCACTCCTGCCCAGATAAAAGTTTTAAAAGAAATTGTGATCGATATGGCATCTGATAAAGTCATGAATAGACTTGTACAAGGGGATGTGGGGGCAGGCAAAACAGTAGTAGCAGCTTTTGCTATGTATATTGCAGCAAAAAATGGATATCAAGTAGCTATGATGGCTCCAACGGAAATATTAGCAAAACAACACTATAAAACATTGGAAGAGATTTTTAAAGGCACAGATATTCGCATTGGGCTGTTATCTGGAAGTCTCTCACCTTCTTTGAGAAAAGAAGTATTGGAAAAGATCAAAGAAGGAGAATACGACGTAGTAGTTGGTACCCATGCCTTGATAGAAGAGGATGTGACCTTCAAAAAGTTAGGCCTTTGTATAACAGATGAACAACACCGCTTTGGAGTGAGGCAAAGAGCTTTATTAGCTCAAAAGGGAGAAAATCCGGATGTATTAGTAATGACAGCTACTCCCATTCCACGGACTTTGGCTTTGATCTTGTACGGGGATTTAGACATATCGATAATAGATCAGTTGCCACCAGGAAGAAAAAAAGTAAAAACTTATATAATACCCTCTTATATGCGAAGAAAGGCTTATGAGTTTGCGATGAAGGAAGTGAAAAAAGGGAGACAAGTATACGTAGTGTGTCCTTTGATTGAAGAATCGGATAAAATAAAAGCGGTTTCTGCCGAAATAGTATATAAGGAAATTTATCAAGATGCTTTTAGAGAGGCGAAGGTGGGTCTTCTCCACGGTAAAATGTCAGATAGCGAGAAAGAAAGGATTATGGAAGCGTTTGTAAAGGGGGAGATCGATATTCTCGTTTCGACTACAGTAATAGAAGTAGGAGTGAACGTTCCCAATGCTACGGTGATGATTGTAGAAAATGCGGATAGATTTGGACTTGCTCAGCTTCACCAGTTGAGGGGAAGAGTTGGGAGGTCTGAATATCAATCTTACTGCATTTTGATAAACTATTCTTCTTCTGAGCTCAGTAAAAAGAGGCTGGAAGTATTAGCTAAGACTTCTGATGGGTTTAAAATTGCTGAAAAAGACCTTGAGATAAGAGGACCGGGTGAATTTTTAGGGGAAAAGCAACATGGTCTTCCAGAGTTAAAGATTGCTAATCTTTTTGAAGATATTGATATACTAAAGAAGGTGCAAAAAGATGTTGAAAACCTCTTATATGAAGACCCAAAGCTTGAGAAATATCCGAAATTGAAACAGACCCTTGTATCAGAATTTTATGATAGAGTAAAGGATATAATATTAAATTAAACAGAAAGGAAGAAGAGCTGTATGGGTAAAATTGCAATCGTCACTGACAGCTTATCCGATATACCTGAAGACCTTATAAAAACTTATGGAATCTTTGTGGTTCCGCTTACCATAAACATAGAGGGGAAAAGTTACAAAGATGGTGTAGACATAAAGAAGGAAGAGTTTTACAAGCTTTTAAGAGAAGGTAAAATGCCTACCACTACACAAGCTTCTCCAGTAGAGTTTATGGAACTCTTTGAAGATTTACTGAAAAGCTTCGATTACGTTATTGCAATTATTCTAACTTCCAAATTCAGTGGTACATACCAATCTGCTATGATAGCAAAAGATATGGTAGATAAAAATAGAATAGAAGTGATAGATTCGAGGCAGTTCAGCCTTGGAAATGGTTTGCTTGTGCTAAAAGCTGCTAAAATGGCTGCTGAGGGTTTTTCTAAAGAAGAGATAGTCTCAGCAGTATATGAGACAATTCCTAAAATAAGAGGTTTAATGGTCTTTGATTCGCTGGATTATCTTTATAGAGGTGGAAGACTTTCCAAAACTCAATCGATCATAGGAGGAATTCTAAACGTAAAACCTATATTGACCAACTATGAGGGAGAGTTAAAAGTAATAGACAAGGTAAGAGGTCAGAAAAAGGCTATCAAGTGGATAATAGACTATATGAAAAATACCGGCATAGATTTTTCTGAAAAAGAAGTAGGGTTAATTCATACCGACAAAGAAGAATTTTTGAATGAAATAGAAGCAGCTTTGCGAAGTGAATTGGGAATCACTAAGTTTATAAGGTCTCAGGCAGGATGTGGGATAGGCACTCATGCTGGACCTGACGCAGTAGGAGTATTTTTTGAAGAAAAATAAATTTTTATTATTTGCCATTTCAATCACTTTTATACATTTTTGAAAACAAATTTATAGTTTAGGTTGTGATATTTCGGTTAAATTAATAATACAAACATATATGGAGGTGATTGAAATGGCAGTAGGTTCAGAGAACAAAAATCCTCTCGTAGTTAAAGAAGCAAGACAGATAATGAATCAGTGGAAGTATGAAGTGGCAAGAGAATTAGGAATTAATCCTCCCGCTGATGGTTATTGGGGAAATTTAACCTCTAGAGATTGCGGTGCTGTAGGTGGCCACATGGTGAGAAAGATGATACAAATGGCAGAAAGCCAGTTGGCCAGCAAAGGTACCTGGAAATAGACAAAAAGTAGGGATATCTATTAAGATATCCCTACTTTATTTCACTTTGTTATATATAGCAATAGTTTACAGGTATATTAGATAAATAGGGTGGATAAATTAATAATGAAACAGATTGCAGGAGGTGATTAAAGTGGCAGTAGGTTCAGAAAACAAAAATCCCCTTGTAGTAAAAGAAGCTAGGCAAGTAATGAACCAGTGGAAATATGAGATAGCTAATGAGTTAGGAATCACTCCTCCAGCCGATGGATATTGGGGGTATTTAACTTCAAGAGATTGCGGTGCTGTAGGTGGCCACATGGTAAGAAAGATGATACAAATGGCAGAAAGTCAAATGGCCAGCAAAGGAACATGGAAATAAGGGAGGCCCAAAAAAGGCTTCCCTTTTTAAATTTTTAATCCAGGCAGGCATTCTCCTGCCTGGACTGGGAGAGGAGAAATTGAAGGAAGAATTGGGGAAATTTTTATTCCCGTTAATATTATTTGCCAAAATCAAAAACTTTTATACATGTTTTTTATAAGATTTTAAAAAAATATGTTAAAATAAATAGAGGAAAGTGGGGGAAAGAGCTTGAGAGTCATATCAGGTAGCCTGAAAGGTAGAAAAATCAATTCTTTGGTGGGGGAGGAAGTACGGCCTACTTCGGACAGGGTCAAAGAAGCACTTTTTAATATTCTAATGGGCAGGATTGAAAGCAGTGTTTTTTTAGACCTTTTTGCAGGTACGGGGAATGTGGGTATCGAGGCTTTGAGCAGAGGAGCAGAGTTTTGCTATTTCGTGGATAAAAATTTGAGCAGTATAAGATGTATCATAGAAAATATAAATAAACTCAATCTTAAACCTTTCTGCAGGATACTTCACATGGATGCTTTTGTGGCTTTAGACATGTTTCACAAAAAAGGCATAAAATTTGATATAATATTTTTGGACCCGCCCTATCACCAAAATCTTTCGGAAAAAGCGCTAAAACGAATAGCCTCCCTTGAAGTTTTAAAAGAGGGAGGAGTGGTTGTGGCAGAAATTCATAAAAGAGAAGAACTGAAAGAAAGATACGGGAATTTAAAAAAAGTAAAAGAGAATAGATATGGAGAAACAATTCTTGTGTTTTATGAGGAGGAACTATGAGAGTAGCGATTTATCCTGGAAGTTTTGATCCAGTCACATATGGTCATATTGACATAATAAAAAGAGGTGCAAATCTTTTTGATAGATTAATTGTAGCTGTTTTACGTAATCCGGCTAAGAAACCTTTGTTTTCTATTGAAGAGAGGATAGAACTTTTAAAAGAGGTTACCAAAGACATTCCTAATGTAGAGGTAGATTATTTTGATGGACTTTTAGTAGAATATGCCAGAAAAGTTAATGCAAGTGTGATAATAAAAGGCTTGAGAATGATCTCAGATTTTGAATATGAATTTCAGATGGCTCTTGTGAATAAAAAACTAAATCCCTCAATTGAAACGGTTTTTCTAATGACAAGCGCCAAGTACGGCTATTTGAGTTCTAGCCTTGTCAAGGAGATCGCTCAATTTGGTGGATGTCTGTCGGAATTTGTGCCGGATGTGGTGGCGGAAAAGCTTGTTGATAAGTTTAAGAAAAGCTGAAGGGGGTTTTGTTTTTGCCAAATTTCGAGGGATTAGAGGTTATAAGCCTTTTGGAAGAACTGGAAGACATCATAGAGAATAGTTCTTCAATACCGCTTTCTAATAAGGTTTTAATAAATAAGGAAGAAGTATTGGAGCTCATACGTCAGATAAGGATAAAACTTCCTGATGAATTTAAGAGGGCAGAATGGATAAAGCAGGAAAGACAGAGGATTTTGCTGGAGGCTCAGCAAGAAGCCGAGATGATCCTTAAGGAAGCAGAGCAGAAGATAAAAGAAATGGTGAGCGAAAGTGAAATAGTGAAAAAAGCTGAGAAAAAAGCCTCGGAGATAATTTCTGCTGCGCAAGCCAATGCAAAGGAGATAAGGCTGGGAAGCCGTGAGTATGCAGACGAGTTACTTGGAAAGCTTGAAAATCAGGTAGCAGAGATTTTGAATACTATCAGAAAGAATAGAGAAGAATTAAGGGGTGTAAAATGAACTAGCTTTTTGTATTTAAAGACAATAGAAGCGAAAGTGTAATTAAAAATACCATCAGAGCTATAAAAAGAAGGGTAGCAAGCTCAATCAAGCCGGTAAAATTTTTTGGAGAATAGATGTTAAAGGCTGGTACTGACAAGGCTTGCTCTTTAAGGGGCATAAGTTTTACCATCCCATACGAATAAATTCCTGCAAAAACGAACTGTAGAGATTTTGCGATGAAATAGGGGAAGTAAGATATTTTTGTTTTTGATATAACTCCTAATACTTGGCCGTGTATAGATATTCCTCCCCACGCTATTATACTGCTTATGAGTACTACTTTTTGGGATACGGGGATAGAAAGTTGACTTATAAGGTTTGATCCGACTGTTATTTCCAATAATCCGCTTAAAAAAGAAGGAATAGCTTCATCAGGAATGCCAATGTATCCCAAAAGTGGTTTAAGTAAGAGAGATAAAAAGTCTAATATACTGTAAATCTTCAAAAATTCTATTGCGACAGAAAAAAAGACAACATAGCCTCCTATTAAAAGGAGGGTGTTTACAGATTTTGTAACAGCCTCTGAAAGGAGGAGGCTAAAATTTTTTTTATTTTGAAATGAAGTCAAATATAGAGAATTCTTTGCAGAGTACATAGTTTTTGCATTGTTTTTCTTGTAAAATCTAAATAATAGGCCGGTGGTGATGGCAGCTAAATAATTGGAAGCCATAATAATGTATCCTGCTTGAAGGTTGTTCATCATGCCTATTGCTACTGCTCCTAGCATAAAAAGAGGGCCGGAATTGTTGCAAAAAGACATAAGTCTTTCGGCTTCTTCAGTGGAGCAAAGTCTTTCTTCCCATAATCTTGTTATTACTTGTGCTCCTACAGGATATCCTGAGGTGTAGCCTATTGCCATTGCAAAGGAACCACTGCCCGGAACATTAAAAAGAGGCCTCATTAGAGGTTCAAGAAGGCGACCCAAAAGATGGACGACTCCCAGTTGTATTAAAAGTTCAGAGCCTATAAAGAAAGGGAAAAGTGAGGGTGCGATAGTAAAGAGCCAGAGGTTTATGCCATTTTTTGCAGCATCTAAAGCTTCTCTGGGGAAGATTACAAGGGAGATGACCATTAAAAAGATTATGGAAACTAAAATGGTATAAGAAGTTTTTTTCAAATTTTATCCCCACCTCAAGTCTTGTCATTAAATATTATATGGTGAGGTTAGAGTTTTATGATGGGGTGATAAAAATCTAACTTTGAGATGCCAAAGTTTTTGTAGGCAAGAGTGTAGACATCTGTTGCAAATAAGTCTTTTTCAAACATTCTGGTATCTGAGATTTTTTCTTTGTACTGGGCTACTTTTGTAATGATTGGAATATACGATTTTTTCTTTATCTCTTTTAGAATTTTCTGGCCTTTTTCATTAAAACCTAATACTCTTATGTAATTAGGACCATCAAATTCCTTGAACAATCTTTTATCTATTCCAAGAATGAGATGTAAAAGTATGCGCCTTATACGGCTTTCAGTGTACCTTTTTGATTTTACGAGCTTTATCAGTTCTTTCAAATGATTTGTTTCGGCAGCAGCTTTGTAAATTTTATTATCTATGCCTTCTGCTACATCAAATATATCTTGTAGAGGATGTCCTTGTCTTAAAAGATAAAATATTATAGGAGAAAAATGCTCAAAATATACAGGTCCTTTTCCTTCACTAAAATTTCTTTCAAGTATCTCTAAGGTAAAGGATGGCACGTAGTTTTTGATTTTTTCAGTAGTATGGTCTTTTATAGTTTTTCGTATAGAAGTTGCACTGGCAAATTCTCCTTCTAATTTAGTCGAGGTGTATAAAGCCCCCTTTCTTTTAACAGTGAAAGGTACGATAGGACTTCTTATCTTTTTTAAAGCTTTCAAATACTCTATTCCCAGGATGTTATTGGAAGTTTGAAGGGTTTTGGAAAGTTCTTTGTCCCCAGTGATCCTTAAAAGAGCCAATTCCCTCGCCTTGGCGAAAGTGAGCCCATTTTCTAAGTATTTTTTCAAATGTTTCCTATATTCTGGAGGCTCTTCCAAAAGTATGTCTGCAATCTTTGTAAGTTTCTCTAGTGAACCCTCTTCACTTCCAAAAGAGATACAATCTACCACTTTAAGGGAATCTAAAAGTTTAATGGCTCCGTAGGCAAAGTTTTCTGCTGTAGAAGTAGCGTATATTACAGGAAGCTCTATTACTAGGTCTACACCTCCTTTTAGAGCCATTTCTGCCCTCTGCCATTTATCTAAGATTGCTGGTTCTCCTCTTTGTACAAAGTTTCCGCTCATTACTGCTATTACATAGTTACATTTTGTAATTTTTATAGATTCTTGAAGATGATAAAGATGTCCATTGTGTAAGGGATTGTATTCTACCACAATTCCTAAGACTTCCATATAGTTTGTATTCCTTTCAAAAAAATTTTAATAATGTACTTATTATTTTACACGAAATATGGTAAAATGTAAAAGGGAAACCGTGTATACAATATTACAAGAGAAAGGAGATTTTATGATGTCTGTGATGGACAATATTATAAAAAAGGCCAAGTCCGATAGAAAAAAGATTGTTCTCCCTGAAGGTACTGAAACAAGGACTTTGAAGGCGGCTGAGATAGTTCTGAGAGAAGGAATTGCAGATTTGGTTCTCCTGGGTAAAGAAGAAGAGATAAAAGCAAAAGCAGGGGGGCTTGATATCTCGAAGGCCGAGATTGTAGACCCAGAGGTCTCTCCTGATTTTGAGAGATATGCTATGGAGTATTATGAGTTGAGGAAGAATAAGGGAGTGACGCTGGAGGAAGCAAAAAGGTTGATGAAAGATCCGATGTATTATGGGTGTATGATGGTAAAATTAGGGCAGGTAGACGGAATGGTTTCAGGAGCGATTCACGCTACTGCCGATGTGTTCAGACCTGCTTTCCAAATCATAAAAACGGCTCCTAATGTAAAAGTTGTCTCTAGTGCTTTTATAATGGAAGTTCCTGATTGTAATTACGGGAGCGATGGGGTGTTTGTTTTTGCTGACTGTGCTATAAATCCAAATCCAACAGCAGAGGAGCTGGCTGCGATAGCCATTGCATCGGCCCATACTGCAAGAGTTTTGGTAGGAATTGAGCCAAAGGTAGCCATGCTTTCTTTTTCCACCAAAGGCAGTGCCAGCCATGAATTAGTAGATAAGGTGAAGAAAGCTACTGAAATAGCAAAAAGTCTGGCACCTGATTTGCTAATTGATGGAGAACTGCAGGTGGATGCCGCGATTGTTAAAGAAGTTGGAGAGTTAAAGGCTCCAGGTAGTCCTGTTGCTGGTCAAGCTAATGTGCTCATATTCCCCGATCTACAGTCCGGAAATATAGGTTACAAACTTGTGCAGAGGCTTGCTAAGGCAAATGCTATTGGACCTATTTCCCAAGGTTTGGCCAAACCTGTTAACGATTTATCAAGGGGTTGCAGTGTGGAGGATATTGTAAATGTTATAGCTATAACGAGTGTACAAGCTCAAGGAATAATGTAAAAAGGAGGCAATGACCATGAAGATTTTGGTTATGAATTGTGGCAGTTCTTCTTTAAAGTATCAATTAATTGATATGGAAAGCAATAAGGTTTTGGCTAAGGGGCTAGCAGAAAGGATAGGAATAAACGATTCCCTTTTGACTCATCAGGCAGACGGTAAAGAAAAAGTGAAGATAAAAAGAGATATGAAAAATCACAAAGAAGCTATACAGCTGGTTTTAGATGCTCTTATTGATAAAGAAATGGGTGTCATAAAGGATATGAAGGAAATAGATGCAGTTGGACACAGAGTCGTTCATGGAGCAGAGTATTTTACGGATTCTGTAATCATCGATGATGATGTCATAAAGAAATTAGAAGATTGTATTGACCTTGCACCTTTGCATAATCCTGCTAATATTGAAGGTATAAAAGCGTGCCGGCAGATAATGCCGGAGGTACCGATGGTGGCAGTTTTTGATACAGCTTTTCATCAGACAATGCCGGATTACGCTTACATTTATCCAATTCCTTATCAATATTATGAAAAGTACAGGATAAGGAGATATGGCTTTCACGGCACTTCTCACAAATATGTTTCGATGAGGGCGGCAGAATTGCTTGGTAGGCCGATAGAAGAGTTGAAGATTGTTACTTGCCATTTAGGGAATGGTGCGAGTATTACAGCTGTAAAACACGGAAAATCTATTGATACTAGTATGGGCTTTACTCCTTTAGAGGGACTAGCGATGGGAACTCGTTCAGGAAGCATTGATCCCTCTATTGTGACTTTCTTAATGGAAAAAGAAGGGCTTACAGCCCATGAAGTAATTGATATCTTGAATAAGAAATCAGGGGTTTATGGAATCTCTGGTATCAGCAATGATTTTAGGGACATAGAAAATGCAGCTTTTAATGAGGGCAACAAAAGAGCCATGTTGGCCCTTAAAGTATTTGCATACATAGCGAAAAAGACGATAGGAGCTTATGTTGCAGCGATGGGAGGAGTAGATGTTATTGTATTCACTGCTGGTGTAGGAGAAAATGGTCCAGAGATGAGGGAGTTCATTTTAGAGGGATTGGAATTTTTGGGCTTTAATCTTGATAAGGAAAAGAATAAAGTAAGGGGAAAAGAGGCGATAATCTCGACAGAGGATTCAAAGGTTAAAGTAATGGTCATTCCTACAAACGAAGAGTACATGATTGCAAAGGACACGGAAAAATTGGTAAAGGGGCTTAAGTAGATATTGACAATTGATAGAGGGGTTAGTATAATAGGTGTTGTCAATTACATTAAGGTGTGTGAAGAAAAATGAGAATCGACCTTTTGAAGATCAAAGGGCAGCTTGGGCGCAGCGTGTACGTGGATTACGTGGAAGACCTTACAAGTTTCGATTTTAAGGGGGAAGTATTTGAAATAGTAGATCCCTTGAGGGTAAAAGGGAAAATTACTGCCCAGAAGGAAGGGTTATTTGCTGAGCTTGACATCAAGGGAAGCATAAGAGCGACTTGTGACAGATGTTTGGAAGAGTTTGTGTATCCATTAGACCTTAAGTTAAGAGAGTATGTAGAAGAAGCTGTGGACGAAGAGGTGGATGATAGTTTTTATGAGAATTTTGATATTACTACTTTTGTCCTCCATTTTGTGATACTCTCTCTTCCTATGAAGTTTTTGTGTAAAGAGGATTGCAAAGGGCTATGTCCTATTTGCGGTACTAATCTAAACTATGGAAGCTGTAGTTGTAAGAGGGAAGATATAGATCCTCGTTTAGAAGTGCTTTCTAAATTGTTGCAGTAAATGTAGGAGGTGTTGAGAATGGGTGGTGTACCAAAAAGAAGAACGTCTAAAGCCAGAAGGGATACAAGAAGGAATAACAGTTTTAAGATTGCTCCACCAGCATATGTACTGTGCCCAAGATGTCATCAGCCAAAGCTTCCCCACAGAGTGTGCCCTAACTGTGGCTACTACAAGGACAAAGAAGTGATTAAAGTAGAAGAATAGCAAAAAAGTAGTAATAGGAAGTTCCTATTACTACTTTTTTGTTTTTTAAGTAGCTGTTCAGAATGAGTTTTTTGTTGATTTTGAGAAAAAAATAATTTATAATTTTGGGTAGGTCATAAAAACAACTGATATTTGGAGCTGGTAATATGGCTGTGAGAGTGAGCAAGGCGGAAAGGCAAAGACTTTTAAAAGAAAAGATAAACGAGAATCCCTTTTATACAGACGATGAACTGGCGGAGATGTTCGGAGTAAGCGTGCAGACTATAAGGCTTGATAGAATGGAATTGGGCATTCCTGAAGTTAGAGAAAGGATAAAAAATGTTGCAGAAGAAAATTATAGAAAGGTAAAGACCATTCTTGGGGCAGAAGTAGTAGGAGAGTTAATAGATCTGGAATTGGGTAAAAGAGGGATATCTATATTTGAGCCTACTGAAGAAATGGTTTTTGTAAAAACAAAAATTGTAAAGGGACAGTATATATACTCTCAGGCAGAATCTCTCGCTCTATCTTTAATTGATGCTCCTGCAGCTTTGATTGGGGTTGCTAACATAAAATATAAGTATCCTGTCAAGGTTGGAGATAGGTTGGTTGCTAAAGCAGAAGTAATAAGGCAGAGAGGGAACAAGTATTTTGTCTGGGTGAAGATAAAAGTCAAAGAAAAAGAAGTATTCAGAGGTAAGTTTATACTGGTGGCTTTAGACGAGGATTTTTTGCGAAAAAGGAGTGACACGGTTGAGGTTGGCAGTTGATGCAATGGGAGGCGACTATGCGCCAGATGAAGTAATAAAAGGTTCTTTAAAGGCGCTAAATGAGTTTAAAGATATAGAAATTTTTTTAATTGGCAAAAAAGAGGTTTTAGATAAGTTAGAAGGAGAAAATAAAAGATTAAATGTCGTTTATGCTAGTGAAATTATAGATAATAATGAAAGCCCTGTAGCAGCAGTGAAAAAAAAGAAGGATTCTTCTATGGTAGTGGGCTTAGAACTTTTAAAAAATGGAGAGGTAGATGCTTTCCTGTCAGCAGGGAACACAGGAGCTTTGATGGCGGGTTCACTTCTTTTATTGGGGAGGATAAAAGGAATAAAAAGGCCTGCTTTAGCACCTATTCTTCCCACTTTAAATGGAGCTACAGTATTACTGGATGCGGGATCTAATACAGACTGCGATGAAGAAAATTTGTTTCAATTTGCAATAATGGGGCATGTGTATGCACAAAAAATGTTCGGAATTGAAAGGCCTAGGATTGGCCTCTTTAATGTCGGTGTAGAAGAAGAGAAGGGAAATGAAGTTGTAAAAAAAGCTTATGAGAAATTGAAAAACTCGGGTCTTAATTTCATAGGCAATGTCGAAGGAAGAGATATACCTTATGGAGTTGCTGAAGTCGTGGTCTGTGATGGATTCGTGGGAAATGCCATATTAAAGTCGATGGAAGGTATTGCTTCTGTGATTTCAAGACTTTTAAAAGAGGAACTGTCGAGAAACATTGTTACAAAGATAGCTGCTCTTCTCATAATGGGAGGGCTTAAAAGAATAACTCAAAAAATGGATTACACCGAATATGGAGGAGCACCTCTTTTGGGAATCAGTAAACCTGTGATAAAAGCCCATGGCAATTCAAAAGAAAAGGCGATTTTCAATGCTATAAAGCAGACTAAAAATTTTGTAGAAAACAATGTATTAAATCATATAAAAGAACAAATTGAACTTATGGGAGATGAGATAAGTGTGTGAAAAGATTTCTGCAGGAATACTTGGTACAGGAAGTTATCTTCCAGAGAAAATATTGACAAATTATGACTTAGAAAAAATGGTGGATACTTCCGACGAGTGGATAACTACAAGAACAGGTATAAAGGAAAGGAGAATAGCGGATCCGTCACAGGCCACTTCTGACCTGGCAACGGAGGCTGCTAAAAAAGCCTTAGAGGATGCCGATTTAAAGCCGGAAGATATAGACATGATAATTGTTGCTACTGTTACTCCCGATATGAATTTTCCTTCTACTGGCTGCATAGTTCAAGCAAATTTAGGGGCATTGAATGCAGCTGCCTTTGATATTTCTGTAGGTTGTTCTGGTTTTATATACGGTTTGGCAATTGCTCAACAGTTTGTCGAAACCGGTCTATATAAAAACGTACTTGTGATAGGGGCAGAGACCCTTTCTAAGATAACTAACTGGAAAGACAGGAATACTTGTGTTTTGTTTGGAGATGGAGCGGGAGCGGCAGTGGTTGGGAAAGTTGAGGAGGGATATGGCATACTCGCAAGTTACTTGGGTGCCGATGGAACGGGAGGTAAATATCTTTACATGCCTGCTGGTGGTTCAAGGATGCCAGCGAGCCATGAGACTGTCGAGAAAAATCTGCATACCATTTTTATGGAAGGACAGGAAGTTTTTAAATTTGCGGTGCGAGTTATGGACAGTGCAACAATAGAAGTCCTAGAAAGGGCGGGTCTTTCTCCCGAAGATATAGACATGTTGATTCCTCACCAGGCGAATACGAGGATAATTGATGCTGCAAGGAAAAGGCTTAAGCTGTCTGAAGAAAAAGTGTACATAAATTTAGATAAGTACGGTAACACTTCAGCTGCATCCGTCGCAATAGCTTTAGACGAAGCTTACAGAAAAGGGTTATTAAAAAAAGGAGACATAATACTTATGGTGGCTTTTGGAGCTGGTTTAACCTGGGCTTCAAATGTGATAAAATGGAGCAAGTAAAGGGGTGTATACGATGTTTAAGACGAAAATAACCGAATTGCTTGATATAGAGTATCCTATATTGCAAGGAGGCATGGCATGGGTAGCAACTGCAGAGTTAGCGGCAGCAGTTTCTAATGCTGGGGGGTTGGGAATTATAGGGGCAGGAAATGCTCCTGGAAGCTTTGTGAGGGAGCAGATAAAAAAAGCTAAAGAGCTCACAGACAAACCCTTTGGTGTAAACGTCATGCTTTTGTCACCTTTTGTAGATGAGGTCATGGAGGTGATACTTGAGGAAGGAGTTAAAGTTATAACTACTGGAGCAGGAAACCCTGGAAAGTACATACCTAAGCTTAAGGAGAGAGGGATAAAGGTCATACCAGTGGTGGCATCAGTGGCGTTAGCTAAAAGGATGGAAGACATAGGAGCTGATGCCGTGGTGGCTGAAGGGATGGAGTCAGGAGGTCACATAGGCGAACTGACTACCTTTGCATTGGTTCCCCAAGTGGTGGATGCCGTAAGTATTCCAGTAATCGCGGCAGGTGGCATTGCGGATGGTAGAGGATTTGCGGCAGCTTTATGCCTTGGAGCTTCAGGCGTACAGATGGGTACTAGATTTGTTTGTTCTACTGAATGTACTGCTCATCCGCGGTACAAAGAATACATTATAAAGGCAAAGGATAGAGATACCGTGGTAACGGGAAGAAGCACAGGGCATCCCGTAAGGGTATTGAGGAACAGGTTGTCGAGAGAATTTGAAAAATTGGAGCAAATGGGGGCTTCAAAAGAAGAGTTAGAAAAACTTGGTGAAGGAAAGTTAAAAGCTGCAGTTGTTGATGGAGATGTTGAGTATGGTTCTGTGATGGCAGGACAGATTGCTGGACTTATAAAAGACATAAAACCTGTTAAAGAGATCATTGAAGATATAATAGAAGAGGCTGCCAGAGTCATAGAAAACCTGAATAAAATGAGGTGAAAAGATGAAAGTAGCTTTTATATATCCGGGACAGGGTGCTCAATACGCCGGGATGGGAAAAGAAATGTATGAAAAATATGAGGAAGCGAGAGAGATTTTTGAAAGAGCAGACGAGGCTTTAGGCTTTAAAATATCTAAGCTCTGTTTTGAAGGACCTGAAGAAGAACTTATGAAGACAGAAAACACTCAGCCGGCTATTTTGACCGTTTCAGTGGCAATTACAAAGGTTTTACTTAAAAAAGGTATAAGAGCTGATGTCACAGCTGGTTTAAGTTTAGGAGAGTATTCATCCCTTGTGTTAGCAGAGGCATTGGAGTTTGAAGATGCAGTAAAGCTGGTTAAAAAAAGAGGAAAATATATGCAAGAAGTAGTACCTGAAGGAGTAGGTACGAT
The DNA here is from genome assembly GCF_049701115.1 of Caldanaerobacter sp. Lineage (NCBI taxonomy): Bacteria > Bacillati > Bacillota > Clostridia > Thermoanaerobacterales > Thermoanaerobacteraceae > Caldanaerobacter > Caldanaerobacter sp. The sequence continues at coordinate 38,288 of NZ_JBNATX010000001.1, forward strand.
GGCTGCTATCCTTGGTCTTCCCAATGAAGAAGTTGAAGAAATATGCCGAATTGCTTCAGAATTTGGAGTAGTAGAACCGGCAAATTACAATTGCCCTGGTCAGTTAGTAATTTCCGGAGAAACAAAAGCAGTAGAAAAAGCCGTAGAGCTTGCGAAAGAGAGAGGGGCAAAAAAGTCTGTAGTGCTGGCTGTGAGTGCTCCCTTTCATTCCAGTATGCTCAAAAAAGCTGGGGAACTTTTGGCAGAAGAATTAAAAAAAATAAATATAAAAACTCCAAAGATTCCTGTGATATCGAATGTGACTGCCAACTACGTAGAAAAGGATGAAATTAAGGAATTGCTGATAAAGCAAGTAAGTCATCCTGTACTATGGGAGCAGTCTGTTAGAAAAATGATAGAAGATGGGGTAGATATTTTTATAGAAATAGGCCCGGGTAAGACTTTAACCAGTTTTGTGAAAAAGATTGATAAAAAGAAAAATGCGTTAAATGTAGAGGATGAGAAATCTATGTTAGAAGCTCTTTCTGTATTGGGGGTATAATCCGTGGAGAATAAAAATATGGTAGCTTTTGTTACGGGAGGTTCGAGAGGAATTGGCAGAGCTATTGCAGTAAGGCTTGCAAAAGACGGCTTTGATGTAGCCATAACATACGTTAAAGATGAGGAAAGTGCCAGAGAGGTTGTGGAAGAAATAAAAAAACATGGAGTCAATGGGATAGCACTAAAATGTGATGTTTCTCACTACCACGAGGTCGAAAAGGCAGTTGAAAAAGTCGTGCAGGAGTTAGGTAGCATAGATGTGGTTGTAAATAATGCAGGTATTACGAAGGACAATTTAATATTGAAAATGGAAGAAGATGAGTGGGACAGCGTAATAGATGTCAATCTTAAAGGAGCTTTTAATGTTATAAAATTTGCTTCAAAGTATATGATAAAGAAAAGAAAGGGGAAAATAATAAACATAAGTTCTGTAGTAGGGCTTATGGGGAATGTAGGACAGGCAAACTATGCAGCTTCAAAAGCTGGATTGATAGGACTCACAAAGTCGGCAGCTAAAGAGCTTGCAGCAAGAGGCATAACTGTAAATGCAGTTGCTCCTGGATTCATCGAAACGGATATGACAAGTGTTTTAAAAGAAGAGATAAAAGAAGCCATGATAAAAAGTATTCCTCTAAAAAGGGCAGGAAAACCAGAGGAAGTCGCAGAAGTTGTAGCTTTTTTGGCAAGTAAAGCTTCAGATTACATAACTGGGCAAGTAATAAATGTTGACGGAGGAATGGTTATGTAATATTATCATAAGTGTACAATTTTTGAGAGGAGGTGAGAAGGATATGATTTTTGAAAAGGTGAGGAATATCATTGCCGAGCAGCTTGGCATTGATCCAGAGGAAATTACGATGGAGTCCTCATTTATAGATGATTTAGGAGCAGACTCCTTGGACATAGTAGAGCTTATAATGGCTTTAGAAGAAGAATTTGACATTGAAATTCCTGATGAGGATGCTGAAAAGATAAAGACGGTAGGTGATGTTGTAGAATATCTGAGCAATATCGTCGAGTAAATAAGGTCCCGCATTGCGGGACTTTATGTAAATAAAGATTTGGAGGTTAAAAATCTATGAACAGAGTAGTTGTAACAGGAGTAGGAGTAATAACCCCGCTGGGTAATACTATTGAAGAATTTTGGGATTCGCTTATAAACGGAAGGAATGGAATAGGAACCGTTACAAAATTTGATACTTCTGAATTTCCTACGAAGGTAGCTGCTGAAGTGAAGAATTTTGAGCCTTCTTTATACATAGATAAAAAAGAAGCCAGAAGAATGGACAGATTTATACAATTTGCTGTAGCAAGCACAAAACTTGCATTGGAGGATGCAGGCATTGACCTTGGCACAGTAGATTTGAATCGATTTGGAGTCATCTACGGGACTGGTATAGGAGGAATTGAAACTTTTGAAAATCAGATGAGAGTGATGTTTGAAAAAGGACCTAGCAAAGTAAGCCCATTTTTCATTCCCATGATGATAGCCAACATGGCAGCTGGGCAAATAGCCATAACTTTTGGCCTTAAAGGAATAAACGAAACGATAGTGAATGCCTGTGCTTCTAGTACTAATGCTATTGGAGAGGCTTTTAAAGCCATTCAAAGAGGAGATGCAGATTTGATTGTTACCGGTGGTACAGAAGCTGCCATAACTCCTATGGCTTTTGCGGGTTTTTGTGCCATGAAAGCTATGTCGACGAATCCAGATCCTTCTACTGCTTCAAGGCCTTTTGATTTAAAAAGAGATGGATTTGTAATGGGAGAGGGCTCTGCTACTCTGGTTTTAGAGTCATTGGAACATGCTCTTAAAAGGGGAGCCCACATATACGCAGAGATAATAGGTTACGGTGCTACCGATGATGCTTACCACATAACGGCGCCTGCGCCAGAGGGAGAAGGTGCTGCAAGGGCTATGGAAGCAGCATTGAAGGATGGAAAAGTAAGTTATGACATGATAGATTATATAAATGCTCACGGAACTTCTACCGAATACAACGACAAGTTTGAGACTATGGCGATAAAAAAAGTTTTTAAAGACCATGCTTATAAACTTTATGTAAGCTCGAACAAATCAATGATAGGTCATCTATTGGGAGCAGCTGGGGCAGTAGAGGCTGTAGCTACTGTGCTTACCATAACACATGGTATAGTGCCTCCAACCATTAATTATGAGACTCCAGACCCTGAGTGCGATCTAAATTATGTTCCCAATAAGGCTATAGAAAAAGAAGTCAACTACGCCATTTCTAATTCTTTTGGATTTGGTGGACATAACGCTACTTTGCTTTTTAAAAAATTTTGAAAGAGGTATAAAAGTGAGTAGGAAGGATATTTCATATCTGGAACAGAAAATAAATTATGAATTTAAAAATAAAGCTTTGCTTTTAGAAGCTTTGACTCATAGTTCCTGGGCTCACGATGGCAGAAATGAAAAGATTAGCAATGAAAGATTGGAATTTTTAGGCGATTCCGTTTTAAGCCTTATTATAAGTGAATATCTTTATAAAAACAGAAAAGACCTGGAAGAGGGGGCTCTTTCAAAATACAGAGCAGAAATAGTATGCGAGCCTTCTCTTGCCAGGTGTGCACGAAAGATTGAATTGGGAAGCTTTTTGAGGATGGGTAGAGGAGAAGAAATATCAGGAGGAAGAGATAGGGATTCTATCTTAGCAGATGCAATGGAAGCCTTGTTGGCGGCTGTTTACTTGGATGGAGGTTTGGAAGTTGCGAGAAAAGTTACTTTAGACCTTTTTAAAGAAATTATAGATGAGGTTTTGAAAGGAATAATTTATAGAGATTATAAGACAAGATTGCAGGAAGTGGTCCAGAGTATGGAAGTCGGCAAGATAACATATGAGCTTATAGAAGAAATAGGACCGGATCACAATAAGATTTTTGTGACCCAAGTTAAAATAGGAGATGTAGTTTTAGGAAAAGGGCAGGGAAAAAGCAAAAAAGAATCTGAACAGGCAGCTGCGATGGAAGCATTAAGTAAGTTGGGGATATTGAAATGAAAAGGAAGATGTATATAATTCCGATTTTCATCCCTCACTGGGGATGTCCTTTTAAATGTGTTTTTTGTAACCAAAACGCTATAACTGGTCAAAGAAAAGATGTTACAATAGAAGAAGTTGTAGAAATTATAGAAACCCATTTAAAGACAATACCAGACGGGGCCAATATAGAGGTTTCTTTTTTCGGTGGTAGCTTTACAGGTATACCCATTGAAAAACAAAATTTATATCTTTCTATAGCAAGAGAGTATTTATTAAAAGGCAAAATACAAGGAATACGCCTTTCTACCCGCCCTGATTATATAAGTGAAGAAATTCTAGAAAACTTAAAAGCTCATGATGTTTCAGTGATTGAACTGGGTGTTCAGTCTATGGAAGACGATGTACTTCAAAAAAGCAGAAGAGGCCATACTAGCGAAGATGTAGTGAAAGCCGTAAGTCTTATAAGAAAGTATGGTTTTAAACTTGGACTTCAACTTATGATAGGATTGCCAGGTGATACAGAAGAAAAATCTTTAAATACAGCGCGAAAGATTGTAAACTTAAGACCAGATTTCGTAAGAATATATCCGACTATTGTTCTAAAAAATACACATCTTGAAAGGATGTATCGAGAAGGCAAATATACACCTCTTTCTCTGGAAGAAGCTATAAAAATTGCAAAGAAAATGTATATAATCTTTGCTAAAGAAGATATAGATGTGATAAGGATAGGACTTCAGACGACAGAAAATATAAATTTTAATAAAGATGTAGTAGCAGGGCCTTTCCATCCTGCCATAGGTCAATTAGTAGAGTCAGCAGTAATGCTTGAGGTATTAAAAAAAGTTTTGGACAGAGAAACTATTAAAGGGAAAAAATTGACCATTTTTTGCAATGGAAGAAAACTATCTACGATAATTGGGCAAAAAAGATACAATAAGAAATTTTTAGAAGAAAATTATGGTGTAGAAATGAGGGTAAAGATTTTAGAAAGGCTAGATGAGGATAAGATAGTGTTTAGTTATGACAAAAAATTATACCCTATTTCTATTCCTGAATTTATAAAAGAGAATTTTTAAATTTTTTTTGTGAAAAAGAAGGAAATGTTGATTTTTTAGCGAATATATAATAATATATCACATGTATTCATTTTCACAATAATAAATGAAGGAGGTAATTTAACAGTGGAGGTTCTCAAGGTGTCAGCGAAATCTAAACCTAAATCTGTAGCAGGTGCGTTGGCTGCTGTCCTGAGGGAAAAATCTTCTGCTGAGATTCAGGCAGTAGGGGCGGGAGCAGTCAATCAAGCAGTTAAGGCAATAGCTATTGCACGAGGGTTTGTAGCACCTAATGGGATTGATTTGATAGCGATTCCCGCTTTCTCAGAGATCGAGATAGACGGAGAAACTAGGACAGCTATAAAGTTCATTGTAGAGCCAAGATAATTTAAACCTGCTTTTTAGCAGGTTTTATTTTTATGGTAGAGGTGATTTTGTATGGAAAGTTTTGAAAAAGTTATAAAGCTAGAAAATGAAATAGAAGCACAGCTTATTGAGGGTATACTACAGGAAAGAGGTATTCCTCACTTCATAAGGAGCTTTCACGATACCGCTTATGACGGGCTCATTCAAATGGTGGAAGGATATGGGGAAATTTTTGCCCCTTCCGAATACAGGGATACCATCATCTCCCTTGTAGAAGAGGTAAGAAAAAATAGAGGTGAAAATTAAAGTAGCTTATGGTAAAATGTAAGGTGCATGAGGAGTGATGGTATGTACCTTAAAAAGATAGAATTATACGGATTTAAATCTTTTGCGGATAAAGCTATATTAAATTTCGAAAAAGGGATTACGGCAATAGTAGGCCCCAATGGCAGTGGTAAAAGCAATATTTCTGATGCTATACGGCTTGTTTTAGGGGAACAGAGCATGAAAAGCTTGAGGGGGTCAAAGCTTGAAGATGTGATTTTTGCAGGAAGCGAAACAAGGAAGCCTTTAGGATTTTGTGAAATAAACTTGACACTTGATAATTCGGATAGATCTCTTCCTTTTGACTATAATGAAGTTGTAATAACGAGAAGGATTTTCCGTTCTGGCGAAAGCGAGTTTTTTATAAATAAAATTCCCTGCCGACTTAAGGATGTCCACGAGCTTTTCCTTGACACGGGTATAGGGAAAGAGGGATATTCTGTTATCGGACAAGGGAAAATAGACGAGATTTTATTGGCTAAACCTGAAGAAAGAAGGCTTATAATAGAAGAGGCTATAGGGATATCAAAGTATCGGTATAAAAAAGAAGAAGCAGAGAAAAAATTAGTTTCAGCCGAAGAAAATCTCGTAAGGCTAAATGATATCGTGGTAGAGCTGGAAAAACAGATAGAAGTTTTAAGTTTCCAGAAAGAAAAAGCTGAGAGATTTTTGTCCCTTAAAGAAGAAAAGAAAAAGGCTGAAGTGACTCTTTATGCCCAACTTGCAGCGAGAGCTTCCAAAAAGTATGAAGAATTAAAGAATCAATACGACCTCTTAAAAAAGAAGCTGGAACAAAAAACAAGGGAAAAGGAGGAAGAAGAAAGAAGGTTTTTACTTCTTGAAGGAGAACTTGGAAAATTGAAGAAAGAGCTAGAAAAGGAAAAAGATAAGTATCATGGTTTATTAAGGGAGATAGAAATTATATCAGGGCAAAGGGAACTTTTACTGGAAAAAGTCAATAATTTAAAGGAAAATCTTAAACGCTATGAGGAAGAAGTAGGAAAACTCCAAAAGAAAAAGCTCTTTCTTGAGTCGGAAATTAAAAAAAGTGAAGAGAGAATTGTTCGACTGGAAGAAAATAGGAAAAACCTTCGTGAAGAATTGGATAAGATAAAAAAAGAGCAAGAAGAGATGAGCAGAATTTTTAGGGAGAGAGAGGAAGAGATCGAAAAGGCTAAGGCAGACATGATTGAAATACTTAACAATATTGCAGAAATAAATAGCAGGATTTCTTTGAATAAATCTTTAAAGGAGGAAGCAGAGAAGAAAAAAGAGGACCTTATCTTGGCTCGAGGGAACCTGGAAAAAAGATTTAAGGATATCCTTTTAAAGAACCAAGAACTAAAGCAAAAAGAGGAGAATTTGCAAAAATTATTTTTAGAGCATGAAAAAGAAATGAAAAATGTGGAGGAAGACCTAAAAAACTACGAGGAAATTCTTGACAAAAAAGAAAACTTTTTAAAAGAATTAAATGGGAAGCACGAGAAAGTTGTTTCACGCCTTCTTATACTTGAAGAAATGGAAAGAAATTATGAGGGTTATAGTGACACCGTAAAAAAATTGTTTAAAAAGGCAGATAAAAAAGGAATAATTGGCCTTGTTGGAGAATTGGTCGAGGTTGAAGAAGACTACAGACAGGCTATAGAAGTGGCGCTGGGTTTTGGAATACAGAATGTGGTGGTAGAAAATGCTCAAAAAGCTTCTGAGTTGATAGAAGTTTTAAAAAAAGATGGCTTGGGAAGATTAACCTTTTTGCCTCTTGATCTGGTTAGAGGGAAGAAGATAGAAAGAGAAGAAGTTTTTAAGGAAAAGGGAGTAATAGGATTGGCATCAAATCTTGTAAAATACGCCCCTTTTTTAGAGGGGATATTTGAATTTTTGCTGGGGCGGACTGTCGTCGTAGATAGGATTGAAACAGCAATCTACCTTGCCAAGAAGTATGACCAGGCTTTTAGAATTGTCACTTTAGAGGGAGAAGTAGTTAATGTGGGAGGGCCTATAACTGGTGGCAACTGGAAAACGACTAATGGCAGTATTTTATCCAGAAAAAATGAGATAAAAAAGTTAAAAAGTGAAATAGAAAATTTATCAAGGCTAGAAGAGGGAGTAAAAGAAGAAATAAAAAGGATAAAGAGTAAGATTGAACTCTATAGGTCACAGTTTAACGATCTGCAAGGTAAAGTACATGTAACTCAAAGAGAATTAGAGTCATTGAGGCAGGATAAAATTTTTATTGAGAAGGAAATGGAAAGCCTAAAAGAGAAAATTGACGATAGCCTCATTGAAGAAAGAGAAATTTCTAAAAACATATACTATTACAAGGAAGAAATAGAAAAAGGATTTAGTAGGTTAAAAGCTCTTGAAGCTGAAAAAAATCGATTGGAAGATTTGATGAAAAGTTTTAATGACAAGAACCTTCAAAATAAAAACGAGATTTCGTCTCTTGAAAAGCAAGTTACAGAGTTAAAAATAGAGATTGCTAAGTTGGAGGAGAAACTTCAAAACGAGTTCGATAATTTAAAAGAAAAGAAAAAAGAATTTGATGAGGCTGTGGAAGCCATAAAAGAAAAAGAGGGACAGATTGAAAATATAAAGATGGACGTTGTGCGTATTGAAAAGGAAGTAGAAGAGAAAGAGAAAAATTTGATGTTATTAAAGGAGGAAGCAGAGAAGTCAAAAGTTTATTTTGCCTCCTTAGAAGAGAAAGTTTTTGAAGAAGAAAAAAGTTCGCATCATGACAGGGAAAAGTTTCTCCTGGTTCAACAAGAATATAATGCTTTAAAAGAAAAAATTCATTACCTGGAAATGAGCATGCAAAGATTTCAAATGGAAATTGACAATATAAAAGAAAGGTTGTATCAAGAATACAGTCTGACGCTTGAAGAGGTAAAAGTAGAAGGGAAAGAAGATATTACAAAGCTTAGGATGGAAGTCGATAGGCTGAACGAAGAGATAAAAAAATTAGGTAATGTGAATTTAGACTCCATAGAGGAATATAAACAAGTTAAAGAGAGGTATGACTTTTTGAAAAACCAAATGGAAGACATTATAAAGGCAAGAGAATCTCTTCTTCGTGTGATTGATGAAACGGGTAAAATAATGCGGGTCAGATTTAAAGACGGGTTTGAGGTCTTGAACGCTCAGTTTAAAGAAACTTTTAAAAAACTTTTCGGAGGAGGAAATGCAGAACTTGTATTGACAGATGAAAAAAATCTTTTAACAACAGGAGTGGAAATAAAAGCACAACCGCCCGGAAAGAAACTTCAAAATCTTTCGCTTCTCTCTGGTGGAGAAAAGGCGTTGGTGGCCATTTCTCTTTTATTTGCTATGCTCACGATGAAACCTACACCTTTTTGTGTTTTAGATGAAATAGATGCTGCGTTGGATGAAGCCAATGTAGATAGATTTGCCAGAGCTTTAAAAGAGCTTTCTGAAGAAACTCAGTTTATAGTAGTCACCCACAGAAGAGGTACAATGGCAGTGGCGGACGCTATATACGGGGTTACGATGCAAGAGAAGGGTGTTTCAAAACTTCTTTCAATCAAACTAAGTACTGAAGATAGATCGGGAGGTTTGTTTTATGCTTAGTTTCCTTCAAAAATTTAAAGAAAATTTAAGTGAAAAATTGAACGGAATTCTATCCTTTGGTAAAAAAGTAGACGAAGAATTGTTTGAGGAACTGGAGGAAGCACTCATATTAGCGGATGTCGGGGTTGATACTACTTATAAAATAATTCAGTCCCTTAAAAAGAGAGTCAGAGAAGAAAAAGTGAATGATGCGGGCAAAGTAAAAGAAATGCTAGCGGAAGAAATATACGAAATCTTGCAAAAAGATGTAGAACCTTTCGTTTTAACTTCACCTTTGGTAATCTTGATAGTGGGAGTAAACGGGGTAGGTAAGACAACAACTATTGGGAAGTTAGCTCATATGTATAAAAAAGAAGGAATGAATGTGATGATGGTAGCAGCTGACACTTTCAGAGCTGCCGCTATTGATCAGCTAGAGATATGGGCTAAAAAAGTAAATTGCCCTATAGTTAAACATCAAGAAGGTTCGGACCCTGCTTCAGTGGTGTTTGACGGTCTTCAAGCAGCAAAAGCAAGAGGAATGGATGTAGTCATTTGCGATACAGCTGGCAGACTTCATAACAAGAAAAATCTTATGGAAGAGCTTCGAAAAATACGAAAGGTGATAGATAGGGAATATCCTGAGGCAAGAGTAGAAACTTTTTTAGTTTTAGATGCTACTACCGGTCAAAACGCTTTGCAGCAAGCGAAAATATTTAAGGAAGTGGCAGATATAACGGGGATAATACTTACTAAACTGGATGGAACTGCTAAAGGTGGTATTGTAATAGCTATAAAAGAAGAACTTAACTTACCTATAAGATATATAGGAATTGGGGAAGGAATGGAGGATTTACAAGCTTTTGACGCAAAAACCTTTGTTTCTGCTATTTTTCAATGAATAAAACTGCAAAAAAATGAAAAAAGAGAGTTGACAAAAACGAGGGCTTCATATAAAATCTTAATGTAAAGGTCAAAACCTTAACGGGTGGGATTCCTTGTGGAAGATGATTTTTTGTTTATGACTCTTTTATATGACTTTTATGGGGCGTTGCTAACCGATAAACAGAGAGAAATTTTTGAGATGTACTATCTTAATGATTATTCCCTTGGTGAAATATCTGAGATCTTAGATATATCCCGTCAAGGGGTATACGATGCCTTAAAGAGGGCAGAAGACTCACTAGAATTTTATGAAGAAAAATTGGGGCTTGTAAAAAAGCATCAGGAGATGCAAAAAAAACTTGAAAAGATTAAAGAATGCATAAAATTTATAAGAGAAAGGGAAAAAGACCCAGAAATTTTGAAAATCGTTGAAGATATGGCTCGCGAGCTTGAAGAGTTAAATCTTTAGGAGGTTTTTTTGATGGCTTTTGAAAGCCTTTCTGAAAGGCTGCAGGGAATTTTTAAAAAGTTAAGAGGTAAGGGTAAACTTACAGAAAAAGATATAAAAGAGGCAATGAGGGAAGTAAAAGTTGCCCTTTTAGAAGCAGATGTCAACTTTAAGGTAGTGAAAGACTTCATAAATACTGTAACAGAAAAAGCCTTGGGGCAGGAAGTAATGGAGAGTCTTACTCCTGCTCAGCAGGTGATAAAGATTGTACACGAAGAGCTCATAAACCTCATGGGCCCTGTGGAGAGCCGGTTAAATCTGGGCAGTAAAGTGCCTAGTATTGTAATGATGGTTGGTCTGCAGGGGTCTGGCAAAACTACCGCCTGCGGAAAACTTGCCAACTTCTTAAAGAAACAAGGGAAAAATCCTTTGTTGGTAGCCTGTGATACCGTAAGGCCGGCTGCCATAAAGCAATTACAAGTTTTAGGCTCTAGCATAAATGTACCGGTTTTCACCATGGGAGACAAAGTAGACACTGCTGACATAGCTAAAGCCTCTATTGATTATGCCAAGTCACACAACATAGATGTGGTTATAATTGACACGGCGGGTAGACTTCATGTCGATGAGGAACTTATGGAGGAACTTGTGAGGATTAAAGAAGCAGTTCATCCCAACGAGATACTGCTTGTGGCTGACGCTATGACAGGTCAGGATGCAGTAAACGTGGCTTCTGCCTTTAATGAAAGGCTTGACATAACGGGTGTGATATTGACAAAACTTGATGGGGATACAAGAGGCGGGGCTGCTCTGTCCATAAAGGCTGTGACTCAAAAACCAATAAAATACGTTGGTGTAGGGGAAAAGCTAGCGGATTTAGAGCCTTTTTATCCTGATAGAATGGCTTCTCGTATTTTGGGAATGGGGGATGTTTTGACCCTTATAGAAAAGGCTCAAGCAGCAATAGACGAAAAAAAGGCCCTTGAAATGGGCCAGAAGATATTGTCAAAGCAATTTACCTTAGAAGACTTTTTAGAGCAGTTGAAAAGTCTTAAAAACATGGGACCTATTGATCAGCTTCTTTCCATGATTCCCGGAATAAACAAAAGTGCTTTGAAAAATGTGGAGGTATCTGAAAAAGATTTAAAGCGAATCGAAGCTATAATTCTCTCTATGACAAAAGAAGAAAGGCAAAACCCCTCTATTATAAACGGTAGCAGAAAAAAAAGGATAGCAAAGGGCAGTGGCACTACTATTCAAGAAGTAAATAATCTTTTGAAACAGTTTGAAGAGACAAAAAAAATGATGAAGAGATTCGCTGATATAGACAAGGAACTCAAAAGAGGCAGACTCAGGTTGCCTTTCTTGCAGTAGTTGAAGGCGGGCGACTTTTAAAGGAGGTGAGAAAGTGGCAGTTAGAATAAGGTTAAAAAGGTTCGGAGCTAAAAAGAGACCTTTTTACAGAATAGTTGTTGCAGATTCAAGGTCTCCAAGAGATGGCAGATTTATCGATGAAATAGGGTATTACAATCCAATTGCCGAACCTGCGGAACTTAAAATAGATGTTGAAAAAGCAAAGAAATGGTTAAGCGTCGGTGCCCAGCCTTCTGATACCGTTAAATCATTGTTTAGAAAAGAAGGCATAATCAATAATTAATCCTCGCTGATGAGGAGGTGTAAAAATGGGAGAACTAGTTAAAACTATAGCTAAGGCATTAGTCGACAATCCCGATGCAGTAGAGGTAAAAGAAATTCACGGGCATCAATCTGTGATAATAGAACTCAAAGTTGCTCCGGAAGATATGGGTAAAGTAATTGGAAAACAGGGAAGAATTGCACAAGCTATAAGGACTCTGGTCAAAGCTGCTGCCCTTAAAGAGAAGAAAAAAGTTATTGTTGAAATAATATAGGTGATGGTATGACTCGCTACTATAATGTGGGGAAAGTTACTTCTCCCCACGGGATAAAAGGGGAGGTAAAGGTATATCCCCTTACTAATGTGCCTGAAAGGTTTTATGAACTCCCTTATGTATGGGTCTTTCATGAACAGGATTTGCAGATAAAGTATGAGATCGAGAATGTGAAGATTACCCCGAAAGGAATGGTACTTTTAAAGCTAAAGGGCGTTGATACAAGAAATGACGCAGAAAAACTCAAAGGGGTGTTTCTCAAAGTAGATGAGGAAAATGCACTCAGATTGGAAGAAAATGAATATTTTATAGCCGACCTCATAGGTATAAAGGTCTATACAGAAGAGGGAGAATTGTTAGGTACATTAAAAGAAGTGTTACAGACAGGGGCAAATGATGTATATGTCGTTAAGGCCAGGGAAAGAGAGATACTGTTGCCTGCAATAAAAGAAGTGATAAAGAAAGTTGATGTAGAAGGTAAGGTCATGATTGTCCGCCTCTTGGAGGGGCTTTAGATGATTTTTGATGTTTTGACGTTATTTCCTGAGATGTTTGAATGTATTCTCTCTTATAGCATTTTAAAAAGAGCAATAGAGAAAGGTAAATTAAAAGTCAATTTGATTAACATAAGAGATTTTTCAAAAGATAAGCATAAAAGAGTAGATGACTATCCTTATGGTGGGGGACCGGGGATGGTCATGATGCCCCAGCCCCTTTTTGATGCTATTGAATTTGTGAAGAGTCAGGGGAATATTCCTGTTTACTATTTAAGCCCGAAAGGCAAAGTTTTTACTCAGGAAATGGCAAGGGAACTTTCAAAAATGGAAAGAATTGCTCTTTTGTGTGGACATTACGAGGGAATAGACGAAAGAGTGTATTCAGTAATAGACGATGAAATTTCCATAGGAGACTTTGTACTCACAGGTGGAGAGCTTGCTGCTATGGTAGTCATAGATGCAGTGACAAGGCTTGTGGAAGGAGTTTTATCTCACCCTCAAAGCGCCTTAGAGGATTCTTTCTCTGATTACCTTCTTGAATACCCTCAGTATACAAGGCCAGAGGTTTTCAGAGGGATGAGAGTACCTGAGGTGCTTTTGAGTGGCAATCATGCAGAAATTGCCAAATGGAGAAGGCAGAAGTCTTTAGAGATAACCTTTCTAAAGAGGCCTGATTTATTGAAAAAAGCTAATTTGACCGAAGAAGATAAAAAATTTCTTAGAGAAAAAGGATGGGATATATAGTAAAGGAAGGAGGGAATGTGGCATGGATTTGATAAAAGCTGTAGAAAATGAGCAGCTTAAGAAGGATATTACTCCTTTTAATGTAGGTGACACTGTAAGAGTGTATTACAAGGTCATAGAAGGAGATAGGGAAAGGATTCAACCTTTTGAAGGAATAGTCATTAAAAGAAGTGGGAGTGGTATTAGAGAAACCTTCACTGTAAGGAGAGTCTCTTATGGTGTAGGGGTAGAAAGAACTTTTCCTCTTCACTCACCAAGGCTTGAGAAAATAGAAGTTATAAGAAGAGGGAAAGTAAGAAGGGCAAAACTTTATTACTTGAGAAAAAGAGTAGGAAAGGCAGCAACAAAGATAAAAGAATTGATGGACTAAAAAAGGGGGTTTTACCCCTTTTTTGACTATACTGGAGGAATCAAAGGATGATAAACTGGTACCCAGGGCACATGGCAAAGGCTAAAAAAGAAATTACTAACAATTTAAAACTCGTAGATGTGGTGTACGAGATCGTTGATGCTAGAATCCCGAAAAGTAGTAGGAATCCAGATTTTGATGAAATAATTGGGGAAAAGAAAAGAATAATACTTCTTAACAAAGAAGATCTAGCTGATGAAAATATAACTGAAAAATGGATAGAGCATTATAAAAAGAGTGGGATAGAAGCTGTAAAAATAAATTCTATAACTGGAAGAGGATTTAAGGAATTAGAAAAAAAGACAAAAGAAGTCTGTAAGGAAATTTTAGAAAAGAAGGTCCAAAAAGGACTTACTCCAAGGCTTAGAGGAATGATTCTTGGCATTCCAAATGTGGGTAAATCTACTTTTATAAACACATTAATAGGAGAAAAAAAAGCGAAAACGGGTAATAAACCTGGGGTGACCAAGAACCTGCATTGGATAAGGACTCAATATATTGACCTTTTAGATACGCCAGGGATTTTATGGCCTAAATTTGAAGACAAGACTACAGGGTTAATGCTTGCAATTACAGGTGCTATAAAGGATGAAATTCTGGATGTAGAAGAGGTAGCGCTTTATCTTGTTTTTATTTTAAAAAATCGCTATCCTGACCATTTGATAAATCGCTATAAACTTGATAAAATATGGGAAGAAGAAATAAAAATCATAGAAGAGATTGGTAAAAAAAGAGGTTGCTTTGTGTCAGGAGGAAAAGTAGATTTTATGAAAGCCTCTTTCTTATTGCTTGAAGACTTTAGAAGGGGAAATTTGGGGAGAATTTCACTTGAGGAACCATAAGGGGGAAGCAAATAAATGCTTTCTAAAGTAAAAACTATGGCTATTTTAGGAATAGATTCTTATGTAGTGGATGTAGAAGTTGACTTGGGGACTGGAATACCATCTTTTGATATAGTTGGATTAGGTGATACAGAGATAAAAGAAGCAAGAGATAGAGTGAGAGCCGCTATAAAAAACAGTGATTTTGATTTTCCTTTAAAAAAGATAACAGTAAACCTGGCTCCTGCAGATGTTAAAAAGGAAGGTACTGGTTTTGATTTGCCTTTGGCGATTGGAATTTTAAAAGGAATCGATGTGGTAAAAAGTGACCTTGAAAATATAGCTTTTATTGGAGAGCTTTCTTTAGACGGTAGTGTAAGAGGGGTAAATGGTGTACTTCCAATGGTTATGGGAGCAATTAGAGAAGGAATTTCTTCTATAGTGGTGCCTTTGGACAATGCTGAAGAGGCTTCTGTGGTCAAGGGTATAGAGGTGTATCCTATCAAGACATTAAAGGAGGCAGTAGATTTTTTGAATGGGGAGGCATACATAAAACCTTTTTCTGTTGAATTGGAAAGTTTTTTTGAAAATCCAGATTATAAAGAGGATTTTTCCGAAGTAAAAGGGCAGGAAAATGCAAAAAGAGTTTTGGAGATTGCTGCGGCTGGCTCCCACAATGTGCTAATGATTGGGCCACCGGGAGCTGGTAAAACGATGTTGGCGAGGCGGTTTCCAACTATTCTTCCTCCTCTATCTTTTGAAGAGGCGTTAGAAGTGACAAAAATATACAGTATAGCGGGGCTTTTGCCTAAAGGTAAGCCTCTTGTTACAGAAAGGCCTTTTAGAGCGCCCCATCATACGGTTTCTACCGTTGCGCTGGTGGGAGGAGGAAAGTATCCAAAACCTGGAGAAGTTTCTTTGGCTCACCACGGGGTTTTGTTTTTAGATGAGGCACCAGAATTTAAGAAAGATGCTCTTGAAGTTTTAAGACAGCCTCTGGAAGATGAATTTGTGACTATTACAAGAGTAAATGGGAGTTTTTCATATCCGAGCAAATTTGTACTGATCCTTTCAATGAATCCATGCCCGTGTGGATTTTTTGGAAGCGACACTAATATATGCCATTGTACAGTTAATGAAATAAGACGATATCAAAGCAAAATCTCAGGACCTTTATTGGATAGAATAGATTTGCATGTAGAAGTAAAGCCCCTTAGTAAGGACCATTATTTCGATGAAAGTCGTGAAGCGGAAAGTTCGAGAACTATAAGAGAGAGAGTTGAAAAGGCAAGAAAAATTCAATTAGATAGGTACAAAAATTCGGGTATATTTTCAAATTCTCAGCTCAAAGGGAATTTGCTTAAAAAATATTGTAAACTTGATAGCAAAACAAAGAGTTTTTTAGAAGAGGCTTTTGATAAACTTTCTTTGAGTGCAAGGGGTTACAGCAAAGTTTTAAAGGTAGCTCGAACAATTGCAGACCTTGAAGGAGAAGAAAACATAAAATTAGATCATGTAGCGGAAGCACTTCAATACAGAATAGCAGATGGTAAATACTGGTATAGATGAGAAGGTGTGCAAAGTGAGTTTTAAAGAACTGTTTAATAAAGATGGACTCAAAAGTATTTTTTTCATACTGATTGGTACTTTGATGTCGGCTTTGGGAATCAATATGTTCCTTGTTCATGCGAAACTTTTAAGTGGAGGAGTTTCAGGTATAGCCCTTATAATTCAGTACTTTACAAGGTTTCCTGCAGGATACACCATATTTATTCTCAACATTCCTCTTCTTATATTAAGTTATAAAAAGGTGAATCTACGTTTTACAGTTTTTACTATAATAGGTACTATATCACTTTCTTTTTTCCTAGTATTGACTTATTCATTAAAAAATTTGCTTAGTATTGACGATCCTTTACTTTTAAGTCTTTATGGAGGAGTATTAAATGGGCTTGGAATGGGAATAGTGTTTAGTAATCACGGCTCCACAGGTGGTCTTGATATAATATCGGTAATTGTAAAGAAAAAATACGACAATTTTGAAATTGGTCGCATATCCTTCACAGTAAATTCCATAATTGTGGCTTTAGGAGCAGTATTTTTTGGTTTGACGAGTGCTTTGTATACCCTTGTTTCAATGTACATAACTTCCTACATGGTAGATAAAACAATAAAAGGATTTAACAGACAAAAAATGGTCTTAATCGTGACTGACAAGGTAGAAGAGGTAAGCAAGGAGATAATGACCACATTACACAGGGGAGTTACTCTTTTACACGGGGAAGGAGCTTACACGGGGGTGAGCAAAAAAGTTCTTTATTCGATTGTGTCTTTGACGCAACTGCCTCAATTAAAGCTTATTGTTCATCAAACAGATCCTAATGCTTTTCTTTCCATACTGGATGTGTCAGAGGTTCACGGGAAAGGTTTTGTCAGAGAACTTTTTTAAATTCTTGAAAAGGAGGCGTCCTAATTTGAAAAGGGTTTTTTCAGGAGTACAGCCATCGGGAGACATTCACATAGGGAATTATTTGGGAGCAATGAGGCAATTTGTTGCGCTTCAAGATGACTATGAATGCTTTTTCTGTGTAGTTGATTTACACGCTCTTACGGTTCCCCAAGATCCTGTTGAGCTTAGAAAAAATACCATTGAGTTGGCAGCTTTGTATATGGCTATAGGTCTTGATCCGAAGAAGGTTACACTTTTTGTGCAGTCTCACGTTTCCGCTCATGCAGAGCTGGCATGGCTTTTGCAATGTATAACTTATTTTGGAGAATTAAGTAGAATGACGCAGTTTAAAGAAAAAAGCAAAGGTAAAGAAACAGTCTCTGTAGGACTTTTTACATATCCTGACTTGATGGCAGCTGATATACTCTTGTATAAGACTCATTATGTGCCTGTTGGAGAAGACCAAAAGCAACACTTAGAGCTTACGAGAGATATCGCACAGAGATTTAACAATAGATTTGGAGAGACTTTTGTAATACCTGAGCCAATGATTTTAAAGCTTGGCGCGAGAATAATGAGTTTAACGGATCCGACTAAAAAAATGAGCAAAAGCGATGCTGATCCCAACAATCGAATAAATCTTTTGGATGATCCGGATACTATATATAGAAAAATAATGAAGGCTGTTACGGATTCTGAGACCGAAATAAGGCTTGATTGGGAGAAAAAACCCGGGGTAAGCAATCTGCTCACGATATACAGCCTATTTACGGGTATGGAAATAGAGGAGGTTGTGAATAAATTCAAAGGACAGGGTTATGGGGCCCTCAAGAAAGAACTGGCAGAAGTTGTAATAGATAGGCTTTCCGATATACAGAAAAACTACAAGGATATAAGCGAAGAAGAGGTTTTGAAAGTATTGAGAGAAGGGGCCGAAAAGGCAGAAGCAGTTGCAGTAGAAACCCTTAGAGAAGTAAAGGAAAAGATGGGGCTTATACTGTTTCATTAGAAGAAGGCGTTTGGAATGTGGTTTAATTTTTCCAATGTCAGCGTACTGTGATTTAAGTATATTTCTATTATGTCAAAACGGGGTTGAAAATGCTTGTAGTTAGAAATGGACATGTAAACTTGAGCTATTTTTAAAATTTTTTGCTGTTTGCTAAAATTTACGGCCTCGCTGGGAATACCGAAGTTCATGGAGGTACGAGTTTTTACCTCTACAAAAATTATCTGCCCTTTGTAAAGAGCTATCAAATCTATTTCGCCTATTTTACATTTGAAATTTTTTTCTAAAATTTTGTATCCCTTTTTCTGAAGATACTGGGCAGCTATTTTTTCTCCTTGGCTGCCTATTGCTTTTTTATTCACTTTATTCATCCTTTCAAAAATTTTTTTATATAGCTTTTTCTATGAATAGGAGAGGGTCCATACTTTTTTAAAGCTTCGATATGCTCCTTTGTGCCATATCCCTTGTTTTTTATAAAATTATACTGGGGATATATCTCATGATATTTTCTCATGATTTTATCTCTTTCTACTTTTGCAAGAATTGATGCTGCAGCAATCGATATACTTTTTGCATCCCCTTTTACAATGGAGACTTGTTCTATACTTATGTCTGGAATTGTAAGGGCATCTACTAAAAGGCAATCTATTTTTTCTTTTACTTCGAGTACGGCTTCTTTCATAGCTTTTAAGGTAGCGTTTAATATATTTATTTCATCGATTTCATCATGGTCTACTATTCCTATTCCGTAAGCAACTGCTTGTTTCTTTATTATTTCTGCTAATATTTCCCTTTTATTTTCAGAGAGTTTTTTTGAATCCTTTATTTCAGGAATAAATACGCCTTTGGGAAGTATTACACAAGCGGCTACTACGGGACCTACTAAAGGGCCCCTTCCCGCCTCGTCTACTCCTCCTATGAGGTTAAAACCCTTTTTATAAAGAGCTTTTTCATAAAAACTCATTTCTTCTACCCTTTTCATTTCCTGTTCAAGCCAGTTCTTTGCTGTAGAAGTGAGGTTTAAAAGATCTAAATCTAAAATATATTCTTTATATAAGCGTTCTTTTAACTGACGTAAGTTCAGCTTTATCATTGTATTTTACCACCTTTTATTTATTTGTTCTCCTTTATTTTATCACAGCTTTTGTATTATAATAAAGGTAAATTGAAAAAGAAAGTTACAAAAAGGTGGTATAAGTGGATAGAGAAAAGGTTTTTAAGATATGGTTAAGCAGTGTGGCAGGTATTGGTTATAACTCTTATCGCCAGCTGATAGATTTTTTTAAAAAGGCAGAAGAAGTTTACAGAGCGAGGGAAATTGACATATTTAAGGCTATAGGTAAAAAAAGTCTTACGGAAAAAATAGTGAGGGCGCAAAGCTTGAATCCTTTTGAATACGTAGAAAGATTGGAAAAATTGAAGGTGACAGTATATACACTGGAGGATGATGAGTATCCTGCTCTTCTAAGAGAGATCTACAATCCTCCTGTTGCTCTGTATTTTAAGGGAAGGTTAAATTTGAAAGATAAATTTTCAATAGCCATGGTAGGATCTAGAAAAGCTACTTATTATGGAAGGCAAATTGCTCAAAAACTTTCTTATGAGCTTTCCTCAAAGGGAATAACGGTTGTGAGTGGATTGGCAAGGGGAATAGATACATATTCACATATAGGTGCTTTAGAGGGAAAGGGAAGTACTATAGCGGTTTTGGGATGTGGAATAAATATTGCATATCCTACAGAGAATAAGAAGTTGATGGAGCGAATCGGAGAAGAAGGACTGTTGATATCTGAATATTCTCTCGATTATCCTCCTCTTTCTCAAAACTTTCCGCTAAGGAACAGGATAATAAGCGGACTTTCTCAAGGAGTTGTAGTAGTGGAAGCCGGAGCAAAGAGTGGAGCTTTGATAACGGCGCAGTTTGCATTAGAACAAGGTAGGGAAGTCTTTGCTGTTCCAGGTAATGTGACAAGCGCTTACAGTGCAGGGACAAATGACTTGATAAGGCAGGGAGCAAAGATTGTGACAGGAATTTGGGACATTTTAGAAGAATTTAGTTTTAGAGAAGAATTTGCTGTTTCTTTTTTGGAAGAAGAGGGTCCTTCTTTAACAGAAGAAGAAAAAATGGTGTATGAGTTTATTAAAGAAGCCACAAGGGATGTTGAGGAAATGGCCATCGAGTTAGGTATAAAGCCGTACAAATTAAATGTTATATTGACCTCCCTCATGGTAAAGGGATTGATTGATAGACTTCCCGGGAATAAGTACGCTAAAAAAATTTTTTGATAATTGCAAAAAACTTTGATATAATTAGTAGTTGTTCTGGAGGTGAAGTCATGGCAAAGTCTTTGGTTATAGTAGAATCCCCTGCTAAAGCCAAAACCATTTCGAAATTCCTTGGGAAAAATTTCAAAGTTGCTGCATCCCAGGGCCATGTGAGGGACCTTCCCAAAAGCCAGTTGGGAGTAGATATAGAAAACAACTTTGCTCCCAAATACATAACGATAAGGGGTAAGGGTGAAATAATTGAAAAGTTGAAAAAAGAGGCAAAAGATGCAGAAAAGATTTTTCTTGCTACAGACCCTGATAGGGAAGGAGAAGCAATTTCGTGGCATATTGCTCAGCTTTTAGACCTAGATATCGAAAAACCTTGTAGAATAGAATTTCATGAAATTACAAAAAATGCGGTTCAAAATGCTATAAAAAATCCTCGGAAAATAAATCTCAATTTGGTTAATGCTCAACAGGCGCGAAGGATTCTGGATAGACTCGTTGGATATAAGATTAGTCCTATTCTTTGGAAGAAGATAAAGAGGGGCTTGAGTGCAGGGAGAGTGCAATCGGTAGCTGCGAGGTTGGTTTGCGATAGGGAGAGAGAAATAGAAGCTTTTGTGCCGGAGGAATATTGGAATATCATCGCAGTGCTCTTTGATGAAAAAAACTCTGTAAAGTTTGAAGCAAAATTTTACGGCAAAGAGGAAGAAAAAATTGAGCTTAAGACCAAAGAAGATGTAGATAGAATAATAAATTCCCTTTCCAACGAGTATATTGTGTATAAGGTAAAGACAGGGACAAAAAGGAAAAATCCACCTCCCCCCTTTATTACCAGTACATTGCAACAAGAGGCATCCCGCAAATTAGGCTTTACAGCAAAAAAGACCATGTTGATTGCACAGCAACTTTATGAAGGAATTGAGATAAAGGGAGAGGGAAGTGTAGGTCTTGTGACCTATATAAGGACGGATTCAACAAGGGTAGCGAAAGAAGCTAAAGAAGAAGCCTATCAGTACATTTCTCAAAAGTTTGGAAAGGAGTTCGCTAATCCTAATGCGGAATATGTCTCGAAAAAGGTTAATATCCAGGATGCACATGAAGCCATAAGGCCTACTTCTGTGTTTAGAGTTCCAGAAGTCATAAAAGATTCTTTAACACCAGACCAGTATAAATTGTACAAACTGATATGGGAGAGATTTATAGCGAGTCAAATGATGCCCGCAATTTATGACGTTGTGAACATGGATATTAAAAATGGTGAATACATCTTCAAGGCTTCGGGTTCTACTATGAGATTTTTAGGTTTTATGACCGTATACGTAGAAGGCAGTGACTTTCAAGAGGAAGAGGAAGAAAAAACATTACCTGTATTAGAAGAGGGTGTTAAGCTAAAATTGGAGGAACTAAAGCCTACTCAGCATTTTACGCAACCACCCCCCAGATACACCGAGGCTTCTCTCATTAAGGAATTAGAAGAAAAAGGTATTGGAAGGCCGAGCACTTACGCTCCGACTATTGCCACTCTGTTGGAAAGGGGATATGTGGTCAAAGATAAAAAAGTCTTAAAACCTACAGAGCTTGGATTTATAGTGACAGATGCTTTAAAAGAGTTTTTCTCAGAGATAGTGGATGTGGGCTTTACTGCTGAGATGGAGGAAGAGTTAGACAAAATAGAAGAAGGAAAAGCAGAGTGGTATGAGGTGTTAAGAGATTTTTACCAGAATTTTTATCAAACCTTAAAAGTGGCCGAAGAAAGGATGGAAAAAATAGAAATAGAGGAGAAGGTAGAAGTTACGGATATAAAATGTGAAATTTGTGGAAGGCCAATGGTAGTAAGGAAAGGAAGATACGGTAAATTTTTGGCCTGCTCTGGTTTCCCTGAATGTAAAAACACAAAGCCTTATTTCGAAAAGGTGGGGGTAAAGTGCCCCAAGTGCGGGGGAGAAATCTTAAAGCGATGGAGTAAAAAAGGTAAAGTCTATTACGCTTGTGAGAATTCACCACAATGTGACTTTATATTGTGGGATAAACCGGTGAATGAGAAGTGTCCTGTTTGTGGGAGCCTTATGGTAGAAAAAAACACAAAGAACGGAAAAGTGATAAAATGTTCCAATCCTCAATGTGGATATCAGAAAGAAACTAATTAAAAGAATTTATCAAAAATTTTGAATTGAGCTTGATGCTTCCCACAAAATGTGTTATAAATGTTTAAAGGGGTGTAATTATGTTTAGAGGTACTACTATAGTTGCTGTCAGAAGGGGAGACAGAGTTTCTGTAGCAGGAGATGGGCAAGTTACTTTTGGAGATAGTACTATATTAAAACATGGCGCAAAAAAAATAAGAAGACTTTACAACGGAGAAGTGATAGTGGGTTTTGCTGGGTCTGTAGCAGATGCTATGACCTTATCTCAGAAGTTTGAAGAAAAACTAGAACAATATGGAGGTAATTTAAAAAGAGCGGCAGTGGAGCTGGCACAAGAGTGGAGAAAAGATAAGATTTTAAGAAAGTTGGAAGCGCTTCTGATTGCGGCTGATAAAAAGGATACTTTGCTCATTTCCGGCACAGGAGAAGTTATAGAACCAGATGAAGATGTCATTGGTATAGGTTCTGGTGGTAATTACGCCATGGCTGCCGCTTTAGCTTTAAGGTACAACACGGATTTAGATACAGAAGAAATTGCAAGAAAAGCTTTGGAAATAGCTTCAAAGATATGCGTTTATACGAATAACAACATTACAGTAGAAACACTTTAGACAGGGGGTGAATGAGGTGAAAAATTATACACCTAAGGAGATTGTAGCAGAGCTGGATAAATACATAGTAGGGCAAAAGGAAGCAAAAAAATCCGTGGCAGTAGCGTTGCGAAATAGATACAGGAGGAATCTCCTACCAGAGGAATTCAAAGAAGAAGTCACCCCCAAAAACATTTTGATGGTAGGACCTACTGGAGTGGGTAAGACAGAAATTGCAAGAAGAATAGCTAAACTAGTAGAGGCTCCTTTTGTAAAGGTAGAAGCTACCAAATTTACCGAAGTAGGATATGTAGGAAGAGATGTAGATTCGATGGTGAGAGACCTTGTAGAAGCGGCTGTTAGGATGGTAAAAGAAGAAAAATTAAAAGCTGTTACAGAAAAGGCTAAGAAGTTGGCAGAAGAGAGGCTTATAGATTATCTTTTAGGTAAAAAGAAAAAAACGCCTAAGAACCCTTTTGAAATGATTTTTAACTATCCTTCCACTGAAAGAGTTGAAGAACCATCAGATACCGACAATTACAAAAGAGAAGAGATAAGGCAGAAGCTCAAAAATGGAGAGCTAGACAATTACATGGTGGAGATAGAGGTGACCGATACTACACCTCCGATGCTGGAGATGTATACAAATTTAGGAACAGAAGAGCTTAATATAACGCTTCAAGATATGTTTTCTGACCTTCTACCTAAAAAGAAGAAATTAAGAAAAGTTACTGTAGCAGAAGCAAAAAAAATACTGGAAGCAGAAGAGGCACAAAACCTTATCGATATGGATGAGGTAATAGAGGAGGCTGTAAAAAGGGCTGAAAATGATGGAATAATATTTATCGATGAGATTGATAAAATCGCCAGCACAGGATACGCGGCAGGTCCAGACGTATCAAGGGAGGGAGTACAAAGAGACCTTCTCCCAATAATAGAAGGGTGTACTGTTATGACAAAATATGGGCCTGTGAAGACGGACCACATACTATTTATTGCTGCTGGCGCTTTTAATGTGGCTAAAGTATCTGATTTGATACCGGAACTTCAAGGTAGATTTCCCATAAGAGTGAATTTAAAGCCATTAACTAAAGAAGACTTTGTCAGAATATTAAAAGAACCAAAGAATGCTCTTACAAAGCAGTATCAGGAACTCTTAAAGACAGAAGGCGTGGAAATAAAGTATACTGAAGAAGCAATTGAAACCATTGCAGAAGTTGCTTACCTCATAAATCAGCAGTCTGAAGACATTGGAGCAAGAAGGTTGCATACGGTCATGGAAAAGCTATTTGAAGATCTATCTTTTCATGCACCTGAACTTAAAGGGCAGGAAATACTAATAACGGCTGATTACGTAAAGGAACAATTAAAGGATAGTTTAAACAAGTATGAAGTGAATAAATACATTCTGTGATAAAAATAAAAAGCACAGGAGGATTGAAAAATGACTCTTTTGGAAAAAACGAGGAAGTTAAATAGGATCCTACAAAAAACTGGCATACAACCAGTAGACTTCATGGAAATGGCTTCCATTTTAAAGGAGGTAATTGAAGCCAATGTCTATATACTAAGTAGAAAAGGAAAAGTTTTAGGATACAGCGCTTTAAAGGACTATGGAGATGAAGTTTTTATAAAAGATAAGGCTATTCCTGAAGAATACAATGACAGGCTTTTAAAGGTTACTGAAACATTAGCAAATGATAAAGGGAAGCTCTTTAAAGAAGAGAAGGCTTTATCTGACTTGATAGTTACTGTGGTTCCCATAAATGGGGGTGGAGATAGACTAGGCACCCTGCTTCTTATAAGAGCTACAAAAGAATTTACCGATGATGATTTGATAATAGCAGAATATGGGGCAACAGTAGTAGGGCTTGAGATTTTGAGGGCAAAGAATGAGGAAATTGAGGAAGAGGCAAGAAAAAGGGCTGTTGTTCAAATGGCTTTGGGTACCCTTTCTTATTCCGAGCTTCAAGCCATAAAGAATATATTTGAAGAATTAAAAGGGAAAGAGGGACTTTTAGTTGCCAGCAAAATAGCTGATAAAGTAGGAATTACAAGGTCTGTGATTGTAAATGCTTTGAGAAAATTTGAAAGTGCCGGAATAATTGAGTCACGGTCTTTAGGTATGAAAGGGACCCACATAAGGATATTGAATGAAAAACTTTTAGAAGAACTTGAAAAAATGAAAAAAGATTAACCCCTGCTAAAGCAGGGGTTTTTATTTTGGAAAATAGGACTTTTTTCTTATGGAGGAAAATGTTAAGACATGGTATAATAATATTCGATAAAATTTGATATTATTTTACAAAAAAGGTAAGGTTAAAAAAGTGTTAAATATTTATTTTTTGGAGTAATTTAGCAGGATTTTTGAGATTTTTGTCGAATTAAGTATATTGTGGTCGAAGGAGGGGAGAAAATGTGGGAGAATATAGACCTTCTAGCAAAAGGTTTGTACGCTTCTACGGTGAGAAGCAATGTTATAGCGAATAATATAGCTAATGTAGATACACCGAATTTTAAAAGGTCTGAAGTCAAATTTGAAGAAATTCTTAAAGAAGCCTTATATGGTAATAAGTTAAAGGGCTATGTAACGCATCCATCTCACATTCCAATAGGTCCTCCCTTAGTATATTCCATAAGACCAGAGATTTATCAAATTAATACCACCTCAATGAGACTGGATGGCAATAATGTGGATATAGATTATGAGATGTCTCAGCTTGCTAAAAATCAGCTTTACTATTATGCCCTTGTGCAGAGGGTGAGTGGGGAACTTAATTCAATTATGACAGCTGTAAAAGATGGGAGGTAATTGGAAGTGGGCTTATTTAGTTCAATGGATATAAGTGCGAGCGGGTTGTCAGCTGAAAGGGTGAGGATGGATGTCGTATCTCAAAATATTGCCAATGTTAATACTACGAGGACTATTCAAGGCGGCCCTTATAGGAGGAAATTAGTGGTATTCAAAGAAATTCAACCGGATAGCTTCCAAAGTGTATTGGAAAAAGTCAGAGGAAAATATACGGGTAAGGGAGTAGAAGTAGTACGGGTAATGGAGGATGAGCAAACTCCTTTAAGGCGGGTTTATGAACCTGGACATCCGGATGCGGACGAACAAGGATATGTTTCCTATCCTAATGTGAATATCGTGGCAGAGATGGTAGATATGATTTCTGCAACTCGAGCTTACGAAGCCAATGTAACTGCTTTTAATGCTGCTAAAGCTATGTTTCAAAAATCTTTAGAAATAGGAAAATAAAGGAGTAGAGTAAAATGATAAACCAAGTTACTAATGTACAGCCTGTTACTCTTACACAGACCAATAATATTTCACCCTCAACCAATAAGATAAATAGTTTTTCTGATTTTTTAAAAGAGGCGCTAAATAAGGTAAACGACTTACAGCTTCAAGCAATAGAGGATGACAAGAAGTTAGTTACAGGGGAAATTGATGATATAAATAAAGTCATGATAGATGCTGTTAAGGCAGATATCGCACTTCAGCTCACAATACAGATAAAAAATAAGGTATTGGAGGCCTATCAAGAAATAATGAGGATGCCGCTTTAAGGCCTTGCTATGAAATGAGGTGAATCAATGCCACAAGCTATCTCCAATTTTAAAGAACAGCTTTTAAACCTATGGAATAAGTTTGACAAGAGACAAAAAATACAGCTTACAGTTATAGCGATTCTCATTTTTGTAAGCATAAGTTTACTTGTATACATAGCCAATAGACCTAATTACGTGGTGTTGTATTCTGATTTGAGCTTAAAAGATGCTGGAATAGTGGTAGAAAAGTTGAAGAGTGAATTTAAAGTCCCATATAAATTATCGGATAATGGAACCACAATTTTAGTTCCTGCTCAGTATAAAGATGAAATAAGAATGAAACTGGCAACAGAGGGAATCCCACAAGGGGGATTCAGTTTCCAAGAAGCGATGAACAATTCTCTTTCAACAACAGACCAAGAAAGGCGGCAGAAGTATCTGTATTTTGTGCAGAATGAGATACAAAACTCTTTAAAGACTATAGAAGGTGTAGAGGATGCTATTGTAAACATTGTGGTTCCTGATCAAAACGCTTTTGTGCTTTCTACAAATACTACCCAAGCTACGGCTGCAGTCCTCCTCACTTTGAAGCCGGGTGCTACTCTTACCCCTTCTCAAGTCAAAGGAATAGTGGATTTCGTCTCAAAAAGTGTGGAGGGATTGAAACCGGAGAACGTTACGGTAATTGATAGTACTGGAAAGATTTTGATACCAGAAAACGACTCTATTGCAGAAAATGCCACTAATCAGTTTGCCCTTCAAAAAAAGGTTCAGGAAGAACTGCAAAACAGCCTTCAGACCCTTTTAGAACAGGTTTTTGGTCCAGGCAATGTAGTAGTTAGAGCAAGTGTAAGGTTAAATTTTGACAAAAAAACAGAAGACAGAATCGAATATGTTCCTGTTCAGGGCAATGATAACAAAGGAATTATAAGGAGTGTGCAGGAATTAAAAGAAAAGGCCACAGGTTCACAGAGCGGCAGCCCTACAGGAACCGCTTCAGCTACCCCACCAGGAAGTGGAGCACTTTCTGCACAAAATAATAATACCTCCAGTTATGACAAAACGGAGACTACTATAAATTATGAAATAAATCAGATCAAGACGACGCTTGAAGAAGCTCAAGGGAAAATAGAGGACATATCGGTTGCCGTTGTTGTAAATAAGTCTCTAAATACTTCTATGCAGCAGCAAATCACGGACTTAGTTAAAAATGCTGCAGGAGGTAACAATGTAAAAGTCTCGGTGCAGGGAATTCCTTTTAACCAGGATTTGCTAAAGGCAATGCAGGCCCAGAAGAAAGTAGCACAAGGTGTACCTGTTTACCTTTGGGCTATTATAGCTGCAGTAGCTTTGGGAGGAGGTTTGTTAGCTTTTATAATGACTAGAAGAAGGAAACCAGAAGAAGCTATTGCTGCTGCTGAAGAGGAAACACTGGCTACAGCACAGCCTGTCGAAGAGATAGTGATAACTGAAAGGGATGAAAAGAAGAAGCAAATAGAAAAATTGATAAAAGAAAAGCCAGATATAGTGGTACAACTTATAAGAACATGGCTTAACGAAGAGTAGGTGATGATTATGGCAAGAGGTTCTTTAACTGGTAGACAAAAAAGTGCAATGCTTCTTATAGCTTTAGGTCCGGAGCTTTCCGCTCAAATATACAAGCACTTGAGGGAAGAAGAAATAGAGCAGTTAACATTAGAGATTGCCAGCATAAGAAATCTCACCCCTGAAGAAAAACAGAGGATAATAGACGAGTTTTATAATATGTGCATTGCACAGGAATACATAATAGAAGGCGGAATAGAATATGCAAAAACCGTTTTGGAAAAGGCTTTAGGTAGTCAAGAGGCTTTTGAGATAATCAATAAACTGACCTCTTCTTTGAAGGTAAGACCATTTGACTTCATAAGAAGAGCAGATCCTTCTCAAGTTCTCAATTTCATACAGAATGAGCACCCTCAGACGATAGCAATGATTTTATCCTATTTAAAACCTCAACAGGCGGGCGCAATTCTTTCTTCCTTGCCTGAGAAACTGCAGGCAGAAGTAGCAATGAGAATTGCAAAAATGGAAAGCACCTCTCCTGAAGTGGTAAAAGAGGTGGAGAGGATTCTGGAAAGGAAGCTTTCTTCTCTTGTTACTCAGGATTATACTTCTTCAGGCGGAATTCAAACTATTGTAGATATACTTAACTCTGTCGACAGGAGTACAGAGAAGAACATTTTGGATACGCTAGAGACGATAGATATAGAACTTGTGGAAGAAATAAAGAAAAGAATGTTTGTATTTGAAGATATTGTTACACTGGATTCGAGGTCTATACAGAGAGTGCTAAGAGAGGTAGACAATCACGATATTGCTCTTGCTTTAAAAGGTGCTAGCGAAGAAGTGCAAAAGGTTATCTACAGCAATATGTCAAAACGCCTTGCAGAGATGATAAAAGAGGATATACAGTACATGGGCCCTGTTAGGTTAAAAGATGTGGAAGAAGCTCAGCAGAGAATTGTCAACATAATACGAAAGCTGGAAGAAGCGGGCGAAATAGTAATTTCAAGAGGAGGAGGGGACGAGATTATTGTATAGGTATTATAAGGAAAAAGAAGTTTCCATCTCCTCTCCTTTCTTCCTAAAACTCGTGGTTCCTGAAAAAAGGAGAGATATTGAAACGGATGCAGATGAGAAAAAAGAAAGTCATGAGGCGAGAAATGACCTTGCCCTAGCGAAAGAGATGATAGAAAGAGCTAAACAGGTTCAAAAAGAGGTGCTTTCGAAAACAAGAGAAGACATTGAAAAAATGCTGAGGGCAGCGGAAAAAAGGGCTAAGGAGCTGGAAGAGGAATATCGAATAAAGGGATACGAAGACGGCTACAGAGCTGGTTATGAAGAAGGATATAAAAAAGGGGAAGAGAAGGCGAAAGTTTTAATTGAGGAAGCAAAAGCCCTAAAAGATGAGATATTAGAAGAGAAAAAGAGATTATATAAGGCGGCAGAGAGTGAAATGGTAAATGTGATTTTAGAAGCCGTAGAAAAAATAGTAGGCAGACATGTGGAAGAGGATAAGGACTTGATACTCACCCTGATAAAAAAGGGAATGGAAAATTATAACGCTTTCGATAAGGTGACTGTGAGAGTTAGTGAAGATGACTATGAATACTGTCTTAAAAATAAAGACAAGATTTTGAAAGACGTGGAGCTTTTAGATGAGATAAACATTGTCAAAGATCTCTCATTGAGAAAGGGAGACTGCATAATTGAGACGAATTCTGGAGTGGTGAACTCCGGTGTAACCACTCAGTTAAAAACTCTAAAAAGTTTATTTGCAGGTGTGTTAAATGAGTAGCGGAATTCTAGAAAAGTATTCAAAAGTGTTAAAGGAAAAAAGGTTGGTAGAATACTATGGAAAAGTTTCTCAGGTCATAGGACTTACTATAGAGAGCGTAGGACCTCTTTCTAACGTAGGTGAAATATGCCACATAAAGACGATTGACGGGAAAGAAGTGCTAGCAGAGGTGGTAGGTTTTAAAGACGAAAAAGTTTATCTTATGCCTCTTGGAAATATGGAAGGGATTGGACCCGGTAGTAAAGTTATAGCTACAGGACAGACTCTAAAAGTCAATGTGGGGAAATCACTTTTAGGAAGGGTGCTGGATGGGCTTGGCAATCCAATAGATGGGAAAGGACCTTTAAGATACGAGAAGTCTATCCCTGTAAATAATACACCACCGGACCCTTTGGAAAGAAAGCGAATAAAAGAAGTAATGCCTCTTGGTATAAAAGCAATAGATGGACTTTTGACTTGTGGTAAGGGCCAGAGAATTGGAATTTTTGCTGGAAGTGGTGTTGGGAAAAGCACTCTTCTTGGTATGATGGCAAGAAATGCAAAAGCTGATTTAAACGTAATTGCCTTAATTGGTGAAAGAGGAAGAGAAGTGAATGAATTTATAGAAAAAGATTTAGGAAAAGAGGGACTAGAAAGGTCTGTGGTGGTGGTAGCAACTTCCGACACCCCGGCTCTTGTAAGGGTAAAAGGAGCTATGACTGCTACTGCTATAGCGGAGTACTTCAGGGACGAGGGGCTTGATGTTCTTTTGATGATGGACTCTATAACGCGCTTTGCTATGGCTCAAAGGGAAATAGGTTTATCAATAGGAGAGGCTCCTGTTTCGAGAGGATATACACCTTCTGTATTTTCTGTGCTTCCAAAGCTTTTAGAGAGGTCAGGTTCTTCCAAAAAAGGAACAATAACAGCTCTTTACACTGTTTTGGTAGATGGAGATGACCTGAATGAACCCATCGCCGATGCCGTGAGAGGCATACTGGATGGTCATATAGTTTTATCAAGAAAGCTTGCAAACAAGAATCATTATCCAGCCATTGATGTATTGGCTAGTGTCAGCAGAGTGATAAATGATATCATAACTGAGGAACACAAAGAACTTGTAGCAAAATTCAAAGATATTTTAGCTACTTACATAGAAGCCGAAGACCTTATAAACATAGGAGCTTATAATTTTGGCACCAATCCTAAAATTGATGAGGCTATTGAGCTCAATGAGAAAATGAACAATTTTTTAAGGCAGAAAATAGATGAAGCTTATGATTTTGAAACGACTAAGAAACTTTTAGCTAACTCTCTTGAAAGGTGATGAGGATGAAAAAATTTGTGTTCGGCCTTCAATCGGTGTTAAACTTAAAACAACAATCAGAAAAAATTGAAAAGGAAAATTTAGCAAAAATTTTAAATGAAATAGATAGAGAAAAGAAAAAATTGGAAGTGTTAAAAACACATCTTCGGGAGGTAATGGAAAATTTTAATCAGGAAATTGAAGCAGGGACTACGATGTACAAATTGGCAGAGGCAGAAGCTTATATGGGAAAAGTTAGGAAGATGATTGAGATGCAGGAGTACTATATTTCTGAATTAGAGAAAGAAGCAGAAAAGGTAAGAGAGGAACTTCTAAGATTGTCTAAAGAAAAAAAAGCCTTAGAAAATCTCAAGGAAAGACGATTTTCTGAATATATGTACCTTTTAAACCTGGAGCAAGCAAAAGTCATAGATGAGCATATAAGTTATAAGATCGCCAAATCCTATTAGGAGGATATTTCCATGCAAAAAGAACAGGTTCAGGAGGTAAAAAGGCCAAAGGTCAAATTATTCATAATTCTTGCCTTCATATTAATCGTGATTTCCACTTTCCTTTTGGTGTTTTTCAATGTAGGTGGAAGCCAGACTTTCATCACGAAAAAGCTTTCGAGCATTCCCTTTTTGAAGGGAGTTGTTTCTCCTTCTGTCAGAGAGGATAAAGACGCCATAATTGGAAAACTGAATGAAGAAATACAAAGAAAAGAGGCCATTATTTCAGAAAACGAACAGAAGATAAAGGAGCAGGAGGCTCAAATAGAAAGCCTAAAAAAAGAGATAGAGGAGTTAAAAAGTGAAAATCTTCTTTTGAAACAGCAGTTTGAGAGTAGGCAAAACAGTTTAAAAGATATAGCTACATACTATCAAAATATGGATCCCCAGCGAGCCGCTGAGATTTTGGGCAATTTATCGGATCAAGAAATTATAAATGTTCTTATTACGATGAATAAAGACAGCGCTTCAAAAATACTAGAGGCTTTAAAACCAGAAAAGGCTGCAAAAATAACCAATATACTCTTAAAAGAAGCCACAATGGTGCCTTAGAAAGGAGGTGAGGAATTGAGTGAACAGCTTGCGGTCCAAGAATTGTTGCCATTTTTAAAACTTGGGGAAGGGAAGATTAGAGTAGGAGGTGAAACAGAAAAGGGAGAGATAAATTTTCTTGATTTCCTTTTAATGGAACTTACTGGCGAAAAAAAAGAAGAAGCTTTGGGTGTATTTCCTTCACAATTGGAAAAGAGCAAATCTTTTTCAAAAGACGGGATTGACGAAATTAAAGTCTGTAAAAATCATGAGAAAAACATCGAAAAAAGCAAATTAGAAGATTTTTTACCTTTTATAGTTGAGGATGTGGTTTTTCTATTGTCAAATATACCTGAGCAAAAAATTCAATTAGATGTAGGACAAGTTGAGGAAAAATTAAAAAGCGTCTTACAAAACTTAATGAAAAACGGAACCCACGGCTTCAGTGAGATTGCAAAAAAAATAAGTGAATTTTTAAGGGAAAACTTTCATATACAGCTCTCTCCAAAAGATATTGAAACACAAATGAGAATTGCGATTGAAAAAAGCACGAAAACTCCTGTTTCTAAAGATTTAATGGAGGAAAATTTTCCAGTAGAAAATAAAACAGAACCTGAAAGTAAGGTTTTTAAGCCCAAGATGTTCATGAGAATGAATCCTATTCAAGGAGAGACAAAAGAAGAAAAAACAACGGAAAACAGATTTGATTTAAAACAGGAGTTTACTCTTTTAGAAAATAAAGGAAAGTTTTTTGAGGGGTTAAAAAAAGAACCAGCTCATAAAACAAATGAAAGCATAAATAAGTTGTTTCAGCAAGTAGTGGATAGTGTATTTGCCGCAAAAATTAAAGGCCTTTCTTCTGTCACTGTGCATTTAAAACCAGAAGTACTTGGGAAACTTCAGATTAACTTAAGGTCAATAGATGGCAGTGTAGTTGCAACTATTATTACAGAAAGTGAAAAGACAAAGCACCAGATTGAATCGAACTTGTCTTTACTTCAGGCACAACTGGATTTGAAGGGAATAAAAATTGAGAGTGTAAATGTGACTGTAGATAGAAATTTCCAGTTTACATATCAATACACAGGGGAAGGAAACTATCAAAAATATTCTCACGGCGACAATGACGACACATCTGGTTTTCGAAGGTTTGCCTCACGGAGTTATTTGATGACCGAAGAAGTGGAGCCTTTTTCTCAGGGTATCTCTTTGAAAGATGGACATCTTGACCTTAAGGCATAGAAAGGAGAGGATTTTAATGAATGTAAACACAAATTATATTTTTCCACCTATTTCTAGTCAAAATAGAACTGCTGCAAAAAATGAATTAGGTAAAGATGATTTTCTGATGCTTTTGGTGACCCAGCTTAAAAACCAAGACCCTTTAAATCCTATAGATGACAAGGAATTTTTAGCACAGCTCGCTCAGTTTTCGGCTTTAGAGCAAATGCAAAACTTAAATGAAAGCTTTACTTCTGTAAAAGCTATGTCTTTTATAGGGAAAAATATTCATGCCTCTATAAATGATGGAAATGGGAACTACAGAGAGGTTTTTGGAAAAGTTGAAGGAGTCTACAGAGAAAATGGTCAGTATTTTCTCAATGTAAGAGGGTTAGATGTACCGTTGGATGCTGTAAAAGCTGTCTTTGAGTGAGGTGATAGTTTGAAGGTCAATTTTAGCCCCATAAATGAGCATAGTGTAAAGAGTATTCAGCCCCATAAAAGTGAAAACTTCAATCAGGTTTTTCAAGAAAAGTTATCAGAGCTCAAATTTTCAAAGCATTCCCTTTTGCGGATGGAGACTCGAAACGTCAAGCTTACAGATGAAGAGCGCAAAAAGCTTTTAGAGGCAGTTGAAAAAGCCAATAGCAAGGGAATAAAAGACTCTCTTATAATAATGGACAATAAAGCTTTTGTAGTGAATTTAAAATCTAAAACAGTAATAACAGCAATGGATAAAAGCATGTTAAAAAACAGTGTTTTTACAAATATAGATGGTGCTGTTATAATATGAGCTGGACCTTAACGGAGGCTCATCCACCTTTGAGTGACTGAGAAGGTGGGCAGCGCCAATAAAAAAGGAGGAGAAAGAATGTTAAGGTCGATGTATTCTGCAATTTCAGGTTTGCAGGTCCATCAAGCAAGGTTAGATGTTATTGGAAATAATATTGCCAATGTAAATACTGTGGGATATAAAGCGAGCAGGATGACTTTTAAAGAGATTTTCAGCCAGACCATAAAAGGAGCTTCTGCACCTCATGGAAATGGAGGAGGAACAAATCCTCAGCAGATTGGTTTAGGAGTTGCTATAGCTTCTATTGATACGCTGTTCACAAGGGGAGGAGCTCAAAGAACAGACAACCCAACCGATTTATCAATTGATGGAAATGGATTTTTCATAGTATCAAATGGAGAATCGATCCTTTATACAAGGGCGGGGAATTTCAGCTTTGACTCTCATGGGGACCTTGTTACTCCTGATGGATACAAGGTCTTAGGTTGGATGTCGACTGATGGAAAGACCGTAAACACCGACACAGGGAATTTAGTTCCTATAAGCCTTAAAAATTGGTTTGGGATGGAACCCTCTACTACTACTCAATTAGAGATAGGTGGAAATTTAAATGCTTCTACAGGAATAAGGCAGAGTGTAAGCTACAATATAATTGTGTATGACACACAGGGTGGAAGCCATGTAGCTACAATAACTTTTACAAGGCAAGATGCTAATAACTGGAATTGGAGTGTAACTTCGCAGGACCCTTACATTTCTTCTGTTGATGGTTCAGGGACAATCACTTTTAGACCTGATGGAAAGATAGATACTAATACGCCAGCTACTGGAACTCTAACTTTTAACATGAATACAAGTAATACAAATGCGACAATTGGACCCGTTAATCTTGACCTTTCGAAGCTTACAATGTTCTCGACAGAAACAGACCTTAGAGAATTGAGCAAAAATGGCAGTGAAGCAGGAGCTTTGCAGAGCATAAACATTGATAAATATGGAGTTGTATCTGGAATATATTCAAATGGAAGGAGGCAGGTCATCGGGCAGATAGCTCTTGCTGACTTCCAGAACCCTATGGGTTTAGAAAAGGTAGGCAATACGATGTTTATAAATACAGTTAACTCAGGAGAACCCATGATAGGAGCAGCAGGAAGTGGTACCAGAGGCAGCATAAACCCTGGAACCTTAGAGATGTCAAATGTCAATCTGGCCAATGAATTTGTAGATATGATTACGACTCAGAGAGGTTTTCAGGCCAATGCTAAAGTGATAACCGTTTCTGATGAAATGCTTCAGGACTTAGTAAACATGAAAAGATAAAATTTAGCCTGCTGGGTTTTCCCAGCAGGCGTGATGGAGGAAATACATGATTTACGTTACAAAGCTCAATGATGAGCAATTTGTATTGAATGCTGACCTCATTGAGTCTATAGAAAAAACACCGGATACGGTCATAAGCCTTACGACAGGGAAAAAGATTGTAGTAAAAGAAACACCTGAAGAGGTCGTAAAAAAAGTGATTGAATACAAAAGAAAAATTTTTGCAGGAGAAAATGAGTAAAGAGGTGTTATGATGAATACAAAAACTATACTCATAGTAGTAATAGCTATGGTTTTGTCCTTTGGCGTAGCTTTTGTGTATTTTAACAATTTCGCTCACCCTAATAAAACGCCGGAGGTAACCTACTACAATTATTCCCCGGGAGGAGAATTTATCACGAATTTAAAGGGTGATGGTAAATTTATAAAAGTAGTAGTTGAGCTGCAAGTCACAGATCCAAAAGTCGTAAAAAAGCTTGAGGAAAACACTCCTCAGATAAGAGATGCCATAATAAGGATTTTAAGAAGTAAGACAGGACAAGAGGTAGAAGGGCCTCAAGGACAAGAAATGCTTAAAAATGACATAAAAAATGAGGTAAATAAATTGATTGGCGAAGGTAAAGTAGTGAATGTTTATTTCGATGATTTTATTGTGCAGTAGGGAGGAGGGTACCTCTTGGCAGAAATACTCTCTCAGAGTGAAATAGACGAGCTATTGAAGGCTTTTAGCCAAGGAGAAGTAAAGAATTTACAAAATGTAGAAGAAAAAAAGGCAAAAAAGATACGTGCATATGACTTTAGACGCCCTAATAAGTTTTCAAAAGAGCAGTTGAGGACTTTGCAGATGATATTTGAGAATTTTTCAAGGTCTCTTACCTCTTTTCTTTCGGGGTACCTCAGGACAATTGTAAATGTAGCAGTCATTTCTGTAGACCAATTAACCTATTATGAATTCAGTAATTCACTAAATAACCCCGTATTTATTGCCATAATTGATGCATCGCCTCTAGAGGGGCCCTTCCTCCTGGAGCTTAACAACAACACCACATATGCTATACTTGATAGGCTTCTGGGAGGGATGGGGAAGGGAGAATTTCTAGATAGAGATTATACAGAGATTGAAATAAATCTTCTTACGAAGATTGTGAGACAAGTATTGCCCTTATTGCAGGAACCATGGAGCAATATAATTGAGCTTACTCCTTCCCTCATGAGAGTGGAAACCAATTCCCAGTTTGCCCAGATCATCTCTCCCAATGAGACAGTGGCTTTATGTACTCTGTCTGTAAAAATAAATGAAACAGAGGGAATATTGAACTTCTGTATGCCCCACTTGACACTGGAGCCGATAGTTCCAAAACTTACTACAAAGTTCTGGTTTTCAAGTATGAAAAAGGAGGAAAGAGTTAATCCTGAATTGATAAAAGAAAAAATCGATAAAACCTATATTCCTTTGACGGTTGAATTGGGCCGTGCTACTGTTACAGTAAAAGACCTTTTAAACTTTGAGGTGGGAGACGTGGTAATGTTAGACAAAAAATACAATGAACCTATAGATGTAATAATAGATAAGAAAGTTAAACTACGAGGCATACCTGGCATTAAAGGGAGAAGATACAGTGTAAAAATAACAGAAGTTGTTTACAAAGGAGATGAAGAAAGTGAATGAGTTTTTGTCGCAAGAAGAAATAAATGCGCTTTTAAAGGGATTGCAGGAAAACAGCGAAGAAAAGAAGCTTACGGATGAGGAAAAAGATATATTGGGAGAAATTGGGAATATAAGTTTTGGCACCTCCGCTACGACCCTTTATACGCTTTTGAGAAATAAGGTGACAATAACGACCCCAAGAGTTTCAGTGCTTTCGTGGGATGAATTAAAGGAAGAATTCAATATCCCTTATGTGGGAGTACAGGTAGAATATACCGAAGGTTTAAAAGGGCATAATCTTTTGATTCTCAAGAAGGAAGATGTACTAAAAATTACAGACCTGATGATGGGGGGAGACGGTCGCATAGAAGAGGGAGAAATAACAGAACTTCACTTAAGTGCTGTTGGTGAGGCAATGAACCAGATGATCGGTTCAGCTGCTACCTCTCTTTCGACCTTACTGAATAAAAAGATAAATATATCTCCTCCAAAGGCTTTTATAGTTGACTTTTCTACCGCCTTGCCAGAAGACATAGCATTTCCTGATGGGGATGTGGTAAGAGTTGCTTTTAAGATGGAGGTAGGAGATATAATTGACAGTGAAATAATGCAACTTCTTCCTTTTGATTTTGCTAAAAATCTTGTGGAAACCGTCCTTCAACAAGCCACAGCCACATCTTCTTTACAAACAGCCGAAAAGGCGGTAGAAGAAAAAAATAGTAAAGGAGAATCTGGTGAAAAGATGGCTGGCGAAAAGGCCATAAAGAAGGAAGAAAAAGTACACGTAAGTCCTGTTGTTTTCCAAAGTTTTGATGAGGAAACTCAACAGGAATCGAAAGGAGAGAAGAATAATTTGGATTTGATATTGGACGTACCCCTTACTATCACTGTTGAGCTTGGCAAAACCAGAAAGCTGATAAAGGATATACTGGAACTGACAGAAGGTTCTATAATAGAGCTTGACAAGCTGGCAGGTGAACCCGTGGATATACTGGCAAATGGCAAATATATTGCCAAGGGAGAAGTAGTGGTAATTGATGAAAATTTTGGGGTGCGGATAACAGATATCGTTCATCCTAGCAAAAGAATTGGCAATATAGAATAAAGACAAGGAGGAATCATTGTGAGCAAAATATTGATTGTGGACGATGCTGCTTTCATGAGGATGATGATAAAAGACATAATATCAAAAAACAACCTTGGGAGTGTTGTAGAGGCTGAAAACGGAGCAGTGGCCGTAGAAAAATACGTACAGGAAAAACCGGATCTTGTCATAATGGATATTACCATGCCGGAAATGGATGGAATTCAGGCAGTAAAAGAAATTCGTGCAAAAGATCCCAATGCCAAGATAATAATGTGTTCTGCTATGGGACAGCAGGCAATGGTAATAGAAGCTATACAAGCGGGCGCGAAAGACTTTATAGTCAAGCCCTTTCAACCCGACAGAGTAGTAGAAGCCATCAAAAAATTATTGAAGTGAGGCGTTTTGGAGTGTCTTATTGGATTCAACTTATATGGTATTTGGTGGCGTTTTTCTTAGTGATTGGTGCTGCTTTTTACATCACTCGATTTATTGGGCAAGCTTCCGTGAAATTTAGTCAAAGCCACAATATAGAGTTATTAGATTTTGCTTCATTAGGAAGAGACAAGGGACTTTTCATCGTGAGGGTTGGAGGAAGAGTCATATTAATCGGGGTGACTAACAACAGTATAACCTATTTATTAGACCTAGAAGAACAAAAGCTTAATTTCGAAAAATCAAAGAGTTTTGCTTCAGATTTCAACGTTTCTTTAGAGAAATTTAGAAAATTCTTAAAAAAAGACGGTGATAAGTAATGGATCTAAACAACTTAGTATCATCTGTTACTTCTCCCTCTAATTTATCTACTAGTTTGCAGATTATACTTTTACTAACAGTTTTAACTCTTGCGCCTTCTATACTCATAATGATGACTTCCTTTACGAGAATAGTTATCGTGTTGGCTTTCTTAAGGAATGCTTTGGGACTTCAACAAATGCCTCCTAACCAGGTTTTGATTGGGCTGGCTCTATTTCTCACCCTTTACATAATGGCACCTGTTGGCTATGAGATAAATGATAATGCCATAAAACCTTATGTGCAAGGGCAGATAAACCAGTACGAAGCCTATGAGAGGGCAGAAAAACCTTTGAAAAATTTCATGCTGAGGCAGACCAGGCAAAGCGATTTAGCACTTTTTGTAAATATAGCAAAAATCCAGGTAGACAAAGTAGAAGATCTCCCTATGAGAGTTGTCATACCTGCTTTCATAATAAGCGAATTAAAGACAGCTTTTGAGATAGGCTTTATAATTTACATACCTTTTTTAGTGATAGATATAATTGTAGCCAGTGTGCTGATGTCGATGGGGATGTTCATGCTGCCGCCTGTTTTAATTTCACTGCCTTTTAAAGTGCTGCTTTTTGTGCTGGTAGATGGGTGGAATTTAGTAGTAAAATCTCTTATTTTGGGTTTTAGATAGGGGGATGAATAGTGACAAGTAGCATGGCGGTAGACCTTGGAAGAGAGGCATTATCTGTAGCTCTTACAGTGGCCACCCCTATGTTGGCAGTAGCCCTTGGGGTAGGGCTTTTAATAAGCATTTTTCAGGCTACGACTCAAATTCAGGAGCAAACATTATCTTTTGTACCTAAAATTGTAGCCGTACTTTTAAGTTTGATACTGTTTGGTCCCTGGATGTTGACAACTCTTGTAAACTATACGCAGAGGCTTTTTCTAAATATAAATAATTTTATTAAGTGATGTGCTATGGATATTATGAATTATATACTGCAAAACGCTCAAGTTTTTATATTACTTTTTGTAAGGATGTTGGGAATTTTCATACTTGCTCCTTTTTTTGGAACAAGACATGTTCCCACGGCTTTTAAAATAGGTTTAGGATTTTTTGCTTCTCTCCTCGTCTTTGACGTGATGCCTTCTGTTTCTGTTAACATAGACAATATTATAAGCTACTTTTTGACAGTGATCTCTGAATTTTTGATAGGACTTGTTATAGGACTTGCCTCTATGATAGCCTTTAGTGCCGTATACTTAGCAGGGCAGCTGATCGATTATCAGATTGGTTTTGGACTTGTGAATATACTGGATGTTCATAGTGAGTCACAGGTGCCTTTAATGGGAAATTTTATATACATCATGACCATCCTGATATTCATGCTTATGAATGGACATTATGTGCTTTTTACCTTTTTGGCAAAAAGCATCGAAATTATACCCATTGGGAAAGCCTATTTTGATTTTTCAGGGATATCGCAGGTTTTGACTAAAATGGTGGCAGATATGTTTGCAATAGGGTTTAGAATAAGTGTTCCCATAATATTGACTACAGTTCTGACGGATTTGGTCTTAGGGATAATTTCA
The DNA here is from genome assembly GCF_049701115.1 of Caldanaerobacter sp. Taxonomy (NCBI): domain Bacteria; kingdom Bacillati; phylum Bacillota; class Clostridia; order Thermoanaerobacterales; family Thermoanaerobacteraceae; genus Caldanaerobacter; species Caldanaerobacter sp. Next base: position 78,927 of record NZ_JBNATX010000001.1, read on the forward strand.
AGGACAATACCGCAGCTTAATGTGTTTATGGTAGGAATGCCTGCAAAGGTGTTTGTTGGGATCTTTACACTTCTCATCATGTTGCCAATGTACATAACTGTTGTGGATGTGATATTCAACGGCATGAATGCAGACATCTTTAGATTGATGAAATTGATGATGCCAAGGTGATAAAAGTGAATAAAATAAATCTTCAACTTTTTGCAGGAGAAAAAACAGAGCCAGCTACACCTAAGAGGAGACAGGAGGCTAGAAAAAAGGGGCAGGTTTTTCAAAGTAGAGAAATAACCTCGGCTCTCGTCATAGTCATAGGTTTTTTGATGATTACCTTCTTTTTAGAGGGTTTTTTGGGGCGAGTGGGAACCCTTTTAAAATTTCTTCTTTTTACCTATTCCGGGGCAAACGATGATGTATTTAATACAATAGGAATATGGAAAATTTTTCGCTATGTTCTAAGCCAAACTGCGTTGATTGTTTTTCCTTTTGTATTTACAGTTTTTACAATAGCTTTAGCTGCTACATATTTTCAGGTGGGGTTTGTGTTTACTACAGAACCGTTGACACTAAAGTTTGAAAGATTAAACCCTGTGGAAGGATTTAAAAGGATATTCTCAAGGAGAGCGCTTTTAGAGCTTTTTAAATCCATTGCAAAAGTAGTGGTACTGTTTTACATAATGTATTCCTTTTTGGCTTCTCAGTATAAAGGAATACCCATGCTTCTTGACATGAGGGTTCAGGACCTTTTAAGGTATGTTTCTAACTTGCTTTTCGGGATTACTATAAGAGTGGGAGTTGTTCTGGTGATTTTAGGAGTTATTGATTACTTCTTTCAGTGGAGAGAATACGAAAATAGCCTCAAGATGAGCAAGGAGGACATAAAGGAGGAATTTAAGGAGACGGAGGGTAACCCTCAAATAAAAGCAGAGGTGCGAAAAAGGCAAAGACAAATATCTACTCGAAGGATGATGCAAGAATTGAAAAAGGCAGATGTAGTAATAACGAACCCCACTCATTTTGCAGTAGCTCTCATGTATGACAGTGAAGTAAATGATGCACCTGTAGTTGTAGCCAAAGGGAAAGACCTGCTGGCGCTGAAAATAAGAGAAGAGGCGGAAAAGCTTAATATACCCGTTGTAGAGAATAAACCTCTTGCTCAATCTCTCTATAATTCCACGGAAGTCGGTCAGATGATTCCACCCGAACTTTACCAGGCAGTAGCAGAAGTTCTAGCATATGTCTACAGCCTGCGAGGAGAATAAGGAGGGATATCTTGAAAACCTCTGAATTTACAATAGCGCTTTTTGTGGTTGGAATAGTTTTTTTGATAATAATTCCTGTTCCTCCTTTGGTTATGGATTTTCTGTTAATTTTCAATATCACTTTGTCTATTATAATACTTTTGACTACCATGTACGTTAAGGATTCTTTGGATTTTTACGTTTTTCCTTCGATACTTCTGGTGACTACCCTTATAAGATTGGCCCTTAATATATCAAGCACAAGGCTCATACTCACCAATGCCTATGCAGGTGGTGTCATACAAGCATTTGGAAGTTTTGTAATAGGAGGAAATCCGGTAGTAGGCTTCATAATTTTTCTAATAATCGCCATTGTACAATTTATTGTCATAACCAAGGGAGCCGAAAGAGTATCAGAGGTAGCTGCCCGTTTCACATTGGATGCTATGCCAGGAAAGCAAATGGCTATCGATGCCGACTTAAATGCTGGTATTATAACGGAGAGGGAAGCGATAGAAAGAAGAAAACAGATTCAGCAGGAAGCTAAGTTTTACGGTGCTATGGATGGAGCCAGCAAGTTTGTGAGAGGAGATGCCATAGTTTCCATAATTGTGATAATCATAAATATAATCGGTGGATTTATTATTGGAATGGCAATGAAAGGAATGGATGCAAATACTGCACTTCACACTTACACCCTTTTAACTGTTGGAGAGGGCCTTGTTAATCAAATACCTGCTCTTTTAATCTCTACTGCAACAGGTATAATTGTAACTCGCGCTTCTTCAGATTTTAATCTAGGTCTTGATATGGTACGGCAGGTATTTAGCGAGCCGCGGATTTTAAAAATTGCTTCTTTGCTTTTGTTTGCATTGGTTTTTGTACCCCTTTTGCCTAAACTTCCTCTCATTTTAATGGGAAGCTTGTTTGCTTATCTTGGATTTGCTACTACAAAAAAGGTTGAATTGAAAGAAGAGGACCAGGAAGAAAGCATAAAAGAACTCGAAAGTATAAGAGATCCGAAGAAAGTATATGAAATACTCCAGATAGACCCAATCGAGTTAGAGTTCGGATATGAGCTTATACCTCTTGCAAGCGGTGAACTTCTGGATAGGATTGTGATGATAAGGCGACAAATTGCTTTGGAACTTGGTATTGTGGTTCCAATGGTGCGCTTAAGGGACAATATACAGCTTATGCCAAATGAATATGTCATAAAGATAAAAGGAAATGAAGTGGCTCGTGGCAAAGTATATGTAGACAGATATATGGCTATGACGGCTGGAGAAATTGAAGAGGACGTAGAAGGTATAAGGGAAAGAGAACCCGCTTTTGGCCTCGAAGCTATTTGGGTAGATGAGAATGAGAGGTCTAAAGTAGAAGCGAGAGGCTATACGGTGGTAGATGTTCCTACTGTGATAGCAACGCACCTTACCCACATCATCAAGCAACACGCGCACGAGCTTTTGGGCAGACAGGAGGTGCAAAATCTCATTGACAATATAAAATCAACCCACCCGACACTCGTAGAAGAGCTGGTACCTAAAGTTATGACGGTGGGAGAAATACAGAAAGTGCTTTCAAACCTTTTAAGGGAAGGAATTCCTATTAGAGATCTTGTTACAATTTTAGAGACTTTGGCAGACTATGCTCCTGTAGCAAGAGATACTGATGTATTAACCGAATACGTGAGACAGGCTCTTGCCCGTACCATCTCGAACAAATATGCTCCTGATGGCAAGATAAAAGTGATAACCTTAGATCCTTCGGTGGAGCAAATAATATCTTCCAGCATTACACAGACTGAACACGGATCTTACCTTGCCATAGAACCTGTGACCGCACAGAGGATTTTGAGAAGCATCCAGGAGACTGCAAGAAATTTAAATATTAAGGGGATACAGCCTGTTATTCTTACTGCACCTGTTACAAGGTTTTACTTGAGAAAATTGGTAGAACAGCTTTCTCCAGATATTGCTGTTTTATCCTATAACGAGCTTTTACCCAATGTAGAAGTAATTTCTGTGGGGACGGTGAAATTGGGTGAAAATTAAAAAGTATATAGCCAATGACTTTCAAGAAGCGCTTAAGATGGTGAAAGCAGAAATGGGAAGTAATGCCGTGATTCTTCATCAACACAGGGTAAAAGAAAAAGGATTAAGGGGACTTTTTAAAAAAAGCAAGGTGGAAGTAGTAGCTGCTGTAGAGGACACTCCCTATTCCGTGCCGAAAGATATAATCACGAAAAAGGACATAAATGAACTTAAAAACCTTATAAAGACAATAGCTACAGAAAAAAATACACAAATTTTTGAAAACGGAGTAAAATCAATTACTTCGAAACTCCTTGAGTATGGTATTGAAAAGGAACTTTCTCAACTCTTAGGAGAAGGAATAGATGAACTGGATGAGGTGGGAAAAGAACTGCTTAAAAAAAGGATTAAAGCTTTTTTAGGAGCTCCTCAACCCCTTGACAGTGGCAAGAGTAAAAAGGTACTTTTTATAGGTCCTACAGGTGTAGGCAAAACTACGACGGTAGCAAAGATAGCGTCTCATCTTATTCTAAACGAAGGGAAAAAAGTAATGCTTGTTACGGCAGATGTATTTAGAATTGCTGCTTACGAACAGATTAAAAGTTATGGTGACATTTTAGGAGTGCCAGTTAGAGTGGTCAGCAATGTATTTGAATTTCACAAGCTACAACCGGAATTTAAAAATTACGATGTAGTTTTAATAGATACCGCAGGAAGAAGCCATAAAGATGAAAAGCGTGTTAATGAGCTTAAAACCTTCATGAAGTATGCCGAATGCGACGAAATATACTTATGCTTAAGTGCTACCACAAGGCCTCAAGATTTAAAAGAAGTAATAAAAAAATACGATTTTGCGGGAAATTATAAGCTTATATTTACAAAGTTGGACGAGACGGACAACTATAGTTCTATATTGAATGCAGTTTATTATTCCGGGCAACCAATTTCTTATTTCACAAACGGGCAAATAGTACCGGATGATTTGATGCTTGCAGACAGCGAAATCATTTTTTCAAGTATAGTAAAGGGGTATTAAAGCGATGGACCAGGCAGAAAGCTTGAGAAGATTGGTTTCCCAGCAAAAGGCTATCAAAAAGAGCAGAGTAGTGACGATAAGCGGAGGAAAAGGAGGGATAGGCAAAACTTGCATATCAGTAAACTTGTCCTTGGCATTAAAAAAACTGGGCTACAACGTCACCATAATTGATGCTGATTTAGGGTTTTCGAATGTAGAAATTGAAATGGGTGTAACTTCTAGATATACGCTGTTTGATGTCTTGTACAATAACAAAATGATAACAGAAGTGATAAGTGAAGGTCCACTGGGAGTTAAATACATTTCCTCTGGAGGAGATTTTGCTTCTGTTGGCGAAGGGGTTGATTTGTCTCTTTTCCTTAGCAATATTAAAATTTTAGACTATTATTCCGATTTTATTATTATAGATACAGGTGCAGGTCTTAACAAAGTGGTAAACCAATTTCTAAAAGCGGCAGATGAGGTAATATTGATAGTTACTCCTGAACCTACTTCCATAATGGATGCTTATACGTTGATAAAACATTCATTAGTTGAAGAGAAAAAAAAGATAAATATCATCATTAATAAGGCAAAGAACTTTGAAGAATACAGAAAAATTTATAAAAGATTTGAAGCAGTAGTAAACAATTATCTTGGAGTAGAACTTTCAGATCTGGGATATCTGGAAATTGATGAAAAGATGACTGAGTGCATAATCGAACAGACTCCCATAATCATCAAATACCATAATGGTAAGACAGCAAAAAGGTTTCTTCAAATTGCTGCTAAATTAGCTAATGAGCCTCCTCCCGAAGAATCAAAAGGGTTGTGGGGGATTTTTGCGAGACTTTTAAACAAAGATAGAGGGAGGATGTAAATGAATCAAGTAAACTTACAACCGGGACAGAAAATTAAAATCGGATTAAATGAAGGAAAGGTCATGTACTCTTCCCAGGTGCAGGATGTATCAAGGGATGGAACTTTGCTGGTTGACACTCCAGTTTACCGCGGTCACCTTGTACCTATAAGGGTTGATTCTATTGTCCAAGTTATTTACTTTACAAAGCAGGGACTTTTCATATTCTACGCAAAGGTTTTGAACAGGTTCTCAGGTAGCATACCGCTTTTAGAATTAATGCCTATAAGCGGTGTAGAAAGATTGCAGAGAAGGAAGTACTTTAGGCTGGAAAAATTAATACCCTTTACTTACAAAATAGTAGGTGAAGATGAAGAATACAGGGGAATGATACAAGACATAAGTGGTGGGGGGTTAAGATGTCAAGTAGACAAAAAATTAGAGGTAGGAACTCAGATAGAATGTAATTTTATCTTGGATGAAGAGGTAAGGGTCATAGGGAAAGTTGTGAGATATGAAGAGGGTTTAGAAAAGGGATATGAAATAGGCGTTTGTTATGTGGACATAGATGAAAAAATGAGAGAAAAGATAATACGCTACATATTTGAAGAGCAGAGAAAAATAAGGCAAAAAGGGATTGAATAGGGTATGAAAGACAAATGCATTGTACTGATTGGGTCTTCTACTGGGGGTCCGAGAGCCTTAGAATACCTTCTTTCCAGTTTACCTGAAGATATAGGGGTACCTTTGGTGGTGGTTCAACATATGCCGCAAAGGTTCACAGGCCTTATGGCGGAAAGGCTCAACATAAAGTGCAGGATAAAGGTTAAAGAGGCAGAGGATAATGAAGTAATAAGAAATAATGTAGCTTATATAACTCCGGGAGATAAACATCTAATTCTTGAAAAGGAAGGGGAGAAAGTCAAAGTAAAGCTCGTTGAACAATTCGATTCTATCTATAAACCATCAATAGATGCGACTTTTATAAGTGCTTCAAAACTTGATTACTGCATAATAGCTGTTATACTAACAGGAATGGGAAGTGATGGAGCAAAGGGGATAAGATTTTTAAAAGATAAAAATGCTTACATAATTTCTCAAGATGTAGAATCTTCTATTGCAAAAGGGATGCCCTATAGTGCTATAAAAACAGGGGTTGTAGACAAGGTCTTGCCTTTAGATAAGATTCCGCAGGAAATAATAGAGAAAGTGAGGGAGTTTTATGGAAACCAATCAATACATTGAAATATTTATTGAGGAATCTCAAGAGCACATAGAAAATTTAAACGCTAACCTCCTTCTTTTAGAAAAAGACCCTCAGAATAGGAGCGTGATCGACGAAATTTTTCGGTCTGCTCATACCCTAAAAGGAATGGCGGCTACAATGGGCTTTGAAAATATGAACAGGTTGGCCCACAAAATGGAGGATATTCTTCAAGAGATAAAAAATGGTAGAATCTCTATTAACAGCGCTATAATGGATGTGCTTTTCAAAGGCGTAGATGTATTGAGTGAAATGGTAAGTTCTATATCACAAACAGGAGAAGATTTTCCAGCCGACGAGGTGATATTTCTATTATCTGGCATAAAAGAGAAAGATTCTGATGAGAAAGCTCTCTTAACCTCCTCATATGATAATAATTCTATTAATGAGTATGAAGAAGATGTGATAAGAGAGGCCTATAAAGAAAATTACAGGGCTTTTAGAATAACCATCGACATAGACAAAGGTTGCATGATGAAGTCGGCCAGAGCTTTTGTCATTTTTAACAGCCTCGACAAGCTGGGAGAAATAATAAATTCTTTTCCTCCGGTGGAAGATATAGAAGATGAAAAATTTGACTATACCTTTACCCTTCATTTTCTTACAAAAGAAGATAAAGAAAAACTAAAAGAAACCCTTTTATCCATACCTGAAGTAGAAAAGGTAGAGATAGAAGAAATACATGTAACTTCTTTAAAAGAAGAAAACGAGGATGTAAAGATTTTAGAAGCAACTAAAAAAACATTAAGCTCGAATAAAACTTCCAAAAGTGTAAGGGTTGATATAGACAGGTTAGACAATCTGATGAATCTTGTTAGTGAACTTATAATAATAAAGACCAGGTTAGAGGGTTTAGAAGCTGAGAACAAAAATCCAGAGACTTCAAGTGCAATTGAATATCTAGAAAGAATTACTACAAGTTTACACGACGCGGTTATGAAGGTAAGAATGGTCCCGGTAGAAAGAGTTTTTAATAGATTTCCAAGAATGGTTAGAGATCTGTCCCTTGAACTCGGAAAGAAAATTAATCTTAACATGTACGGGCAAGATACAGAAGTAGATAGAACCGTGATAGATGAGATAGGGGATCCTCTTGTTCACCTTATAAGAAATTCTATTGACCATGGGATAGAACCACCAGAAGAGAGGCAAAGAAAAGGCAAGCCTTCAGTAGGTACTATCAATTTGAAAGCCTACCATGAAGGTAACAATGTGATAATAGAAGTAAGTGATGATGGGAGAGGAATTGACATTGAAAAGGTGAAGGAAAAAGCTATTGAAAGAGGTATATATACTGAAGAGCAAATTGCAAATCTTTCAAAAGATAAAATATTTGAGATTTTATTCAAGCCAGGTTTCAGTACAGCAGATAAAGTTACAGATATTTCTGGAAGAGGCGTGGGATTGGATGTAGTTAAAAATAAGATCGAATCTTTAAATGGCACAATTGAAGTTTTTTCTGACCTTGATAAAGGTACAAAATTTTTAATAAAACTTCCTCTGACTCTTGCCATAATTCAAGCTTTACTAGTGAGAGTAGGGGATGAAAAGTTTGCGATACCTTTAAATTCTATTTCTGAGATAATACACAAAAAAGAAGAAGAGATAAGAAATGTTCAAGGGAAAGAAATAGTGCTTTATAGAGGCAAAGTAATACCAATAATACGCCTAAATGAAGTACTTCAGACCAAAAAAACTCAAACAAATGGCAACTTGGTCTGTGTGATAATAAAAAAAGGAGAGAACCTCGCTTGCTGTACGGTGGACGATTTAATAGGGCAGCAGGAAATAGTTATTAAGCCGCTAGGGAAATACTTGTCCAATGTCAAAATAATTGCGGGAGCGACAATATTAGGGGATGGGCAGGTAGCATTGATTGTAGATGCCAATAATTTGTTCTAAATGGGAGGGAGGACTTTGGGTCTTTTTGTTGTGGCCAGGATAGAAGATGAGGAATATGCTATAGGAATTGAAAAGGTACAGACTATAGAAAAGATTTTGCCTATAACAAGAGTACCTCAGACAGAAAATTATGTTAAAGGGGTTATAAACCTAAGAGGGGAAATAATACCGGTAATATCCTTACGGTTGAAATTAGGGCTTCCTGAAAAAGAATACGATGAAGACACGAGAATAGTAGTCTTAAAGGATGAAGACATGGTGGTGGGGCTTATCGTAGATAATGCTAATGAAGTAGTAGATATCAAAGAAGAAGATATGGACAGGCTTTCTTTTAGCGAAGGTAAAGAGGAGTATTCGAAATTTGTTACTACAGTTGGAAAAATCAAAGATAGGGTACTTTTACTACTGGACTTGCACAGACTTTTAGGGATTGGGATGTGAGAGATGTGGATATAAACAGGTTAAATGAGATATATTTAGATGTTTTAAAAGAATTAGGCAATATAGGAGCTGGAAATGCTATAACAGCACTTTCTACTATGATAGGCAAGAAAGTGGACATGAAAGTTCCTACTATAAAAATTTTAGAACTAATAGAAGTTCCAGACATATTTGGGTCTCCTGATACCGTGATCGTAGGAATATACTTCGGGCTTGATGGAGACGTAAAAGGGAACATTTTATTTGCTTTGGACCTTAAAAGTGCTTCTTCTCTCATATGGAATCTCATGGGAATAGAAGCAAAAGAAGAATTTGACGACCTTGAAAAGTCTGCACTAGAGGAAATTGGAAATATAATGGCAGGAAGTTATGTAGCTTCTCTTTCTACTCTTACTTCCCTCAACATGAAGATATCGCCTCCTGCGTTGAGCATAGACATGGCGGGAGCCATTTTAAGCGTTCCTGCAATACAGTATGGAGAGATTTCCGATAAGATACTGTTTATAGAAACAGAGTTTATAGAAGGGGAAAGGCTGATAAAAGGAGATTTTTTCCTTATACCTGATATAAATTCTTTTGATTTGATATTAAAGGCGCTTGGGGTTGAAGTAAATGGAGAACAAAATTCTTAGGGTTGGAATGGCAGATGCAAAAGTTACAAAAAGTCCGGGGATATTGACCACAATCGGGCTGGGGTCTTGCGTAGGTATCGTACTTTATGACCCTATTTCAAAAATTGCGGGGCTCGTACATATCATGCTCCCTTATAGCAACAAAATCTCGGACAACTCCAACAAACTAAAGTTTGCAGATACTGGAATAGAACTCTTAGTAGAACAAATGGTAAAAGAGGGAGCAAATTCCAAAAGACTGATAAGCAAAATAGCTGGAGGCGCGCAAATGTTTTCATCTAAAATAAATTCTGACCTCATGAATATAGGAGAAAGAAACGTGTTAGCCACAAAAGAAATCTTAAAAAAATTTGGTATACCCATTGTGGCAGAAGATACGGGAGGGAATTACGGAAGAACGATAGAATTTTACTCGGAAGACGGAAAACTTTTAGTAAAGACAATAGGTCATGGTGTCAGGTACATATAAAAAATAGAAACTGGGGGAATTCATATGTCAGTAGTGGAGGAGGATGTTTGGAAAATTTACGACTTTCAAAAGGACCTTGATGCGAGGAATGAAGTTATAGTGAGATATCTGCCATTAGTGAAACACATAGTAAAAAAGCTTGTTATATCGGATATAGCGCAGTCAGAATACGAAGACCTCATCCATCAAGGAATTTTGGGGTTAATAGACGCTATTGAAAAATACCAGCCAGACAAGGGCGTAAAATTTGAAACGTATGCTACTTTAAGGATAAGGGGAGAAATCATAGATTACCTAAGAAAAAGGGACTGGATGCCTAGAAGCCTGAAGAAGAAGTATAAAAAAATTGAAGAGACAGTTGAAAAACTTCAGCAAAAGTATAATAGAGAACCTACTGTAGAAGAGATAACGGAGGCTTGTGGATTAGAAGAAGAAGAGGTGTTAAAGACTTTAAGCTATATAAATGTGTCAAATATCAATTCTTTAGAAGAAGCTATTGAGAACAACCTGAGACTTCGTTCTATCTCAGAAATAGATTTAAAAAATCCGGAAGATGAACTTCTCTATAAAGAACTAAAGAAAAAGCTCGCCCAGGCAATTGAAAAATTGTCAGAAAAAGAAAGACTTGTAATCACTCTTTATTATTATGAGGACTTAAATTACAAAGATATAAGCAAGATACTTAATTTGACAGAATCACGTATTTCTCAAATTCATTCCAAAGCCATAAAAAAAATACGGGAGATGATGGGCGAGTATTTTTAAAATGGGGGCTTTGAAATGGATGGAAAAAAATATAGGGTGTTGGTAGAGGTTTCAAGGGATAGACAGCAGGCTTATATTTCATTAGTCGAAGATCCTGAAGGAATTATTCCAACACAGGAAGAGATATTAAGGGTATTGGCTTCTTATAAAGTAATTTATGGGATAAAATTGAATATCGTAGAGGAAATTTGCAGGAATCCCCAGAATGCAAAGTACGTCCTGGTTGCAGAAGGGAAAAAGCCTGTAAATGGAGAAGATGGAAAGATCGTTTTTATGATAGACATCCATTCTTCTACTACCCCTAAAATATTGGAGGATGGAACTGTAGATTATAAGAATCTTAACCTCTTCAAAAACGTTAAAAAAGGTCAAATCATAGCACAAAGGATTCCTCCTACACAGGGAGAACCCGGGAAAAACGTTTTTGGAGAACCCATTCCCGCAATTAAAGGCAAAGATGTGCGCCTTCCACTGGGCAAAAATACCTATATAGAGGGCGATAATTTAATTGCTGCAGTGGATGGACATATAGTGGCAGTGAACAATAAAGTAGAAGTTCGGACTCTTTTGGAAGTAAAAGAAGTAGATACCTCTGTTGGCAATATAAAAACTGTTGCGAGTGTAAAAATAACCGGGAATGTAAAATCAGGATTTGTTGTGGAAAGTGAGGGCAATATAGAAATCTTTGGAGTCGTTGAAGCCGCTACTATAATTGCTAAAGGAAATATAAACATCCACAAAGGAATCCAAGGAGGAGGAAAGGCAAAAATCATTGCAGAGGGGAACGTAACTGCTCGTTACTTTCAAAATTGCAGTGTAGAAGCAGGAGGAGACGTTTTTGGAGAGGCAATAATCTATTCAGATGTGAAGGCAGGGGGAAATGTTAAGCTTTTGGGAAATAAAAGCCAGATTATAGGGAGTAGAGTCGTGGCAGGAAGAGAAATTTATGCTGCTATTGTTGGTTCCAAGATGGGAACGTATACTGAACTTCAGGTGGGAATAATCCCCCAAAAGCGTTTGAAAATAGCGGAATTAATATATCAAATAGAAGAAAACCGGTCTGCTATGGAAAAACTTCGTAAAATAATAAGCTATCTCGAAAAATTTGAAAAACTCCCCCCTGAGAAACAGGAAATAAAAGAAAAGGCAGAAAAGTCCTTGGAAGAACTTTCATATACCAATCATCATTTAGAAGAAGAGTTGAGGATTTTGAACGAAGAAATAAAGACTTCTAGTTCTGGGATAGTAAAGGTTTTGGATACAATTTTCCCGGGAACAAAACTTGTAATTGACGATGCAGTTTTAAAAATTAAGGAACCTATAAAATATGCCATGTTTGTAAAAAAAGAAGATGAAGTAAAATTCTTCCCTCTAAAGTGAGGCGATAAAATATGACTGCTCCAAATCCCATAGATTTAAAGTCCATACTTCCGCGAACGGTAGAAGTTGGTAATTTAAAGCAGGTGGACCTTCAAAAGCCTAATGTTTACTCCCAGCAGTTATCGGTTTCTATAAACAGAGAAAATGAAATAAAAAAATCTAAGACCAATGAGTTAGAAAAATCTGAGAAAACCTATATAAAAGAAAAAGGATTTCGCGACAGAAAAGAAGAACAAAAAGGCAGGAAAAAGGATAAACAAAAAAATATAGGGCATATTGACATTAAAATATAATTACGGATATTGACATTTGGGAGAATATATAATATAGTATTCATTGGCAGTTATCACACACGCCTGAGGATTGCAAAAAGGGTGCCCTAAAAGGGTCTTTTTGCAAGATGAATTGGGCGGAGGAATAACCATCAAGGAGGTGTATTTATGTCAATAGTGTCAATGAAGCAACTGCTGGAAGCAGGAGTTCATTTCGGCCATCAGACAAGAAGATGGAACCCTAAAATGGCACCGTATATTTTTACCGAAAGAAATGGAATTTATATCATCGACTTACAGCAAACAGTAGAAAAATTGGAGCAAGCTTATGAGTTTGTAAAGAAGTTAGTAATGGATGGAGGTACCATACTTTTTGTCGGGACGAAAAAACAGGCTCAAGAGTCAATAAAAGAAGAAGCAGAAAGGTGTGGAATGTTTTACGTAAACCAGAGGTGGCTGGGTGGCACGCTTACCAATTTCAAAACGATTAGGACAAGGATTCAGCGTTTGAAAGAACTCAAAAAGATGGAAGAGGATGGAACTTTTGAAGTGTTACCTAAAAAGGAAGTTATAAGGCTTAGAAAAGAAAAGGAGAGGTTACAGAAGTTTTTAGGTGGAATTGAAAACATGGAGTCTTTGCCTTCTGCTTTGTTTATTGTGGACCCGAAAAAGGAAGCCATTGCGGTGTCTGAAGCTAGAGCCCTTGAAATCCCGATAGTTGCGATTGTGGATACAAACTGCGACCCTGAGTTAATAGATTACCCAATACCCGGCAACGATGACGCTATAAGAGCTGTGAAGTTGATTACTTCCAAAATTGCCGATGCTGTCTTAGAAGGCAAACAGGGTGAGCAGTTTGAGGCTGCTGAAGAATAAATCTTTATGTTGGTGGTAGGGAAGCTTCCTTACCACTAAATTTATACTAAAAACAAGGAGGTACTTGTTACAATGATATCTGCACAAGCTGTGAAAGAGTTAAGAGAAAGAACTGGTGCAGGCATGATGGACTGCAAAAATGCTTTAATTGAAGCGAATGGTGATATAGAAAAGGCTATAGATATTTTAAGAGAAAAAGGATTAGCTGCAGCTGCTAAAAAAGCAGGGAGAACAGCCAATGAAGGCTTGGTAGAGGCTTACATACATGGTGGCGGCAGAATTGGCGTGCTTGTGGAAGTAAATTGTGAGACGGATTTTGTGGCGAATACAGAGGAATTTAGAAATTTTGTTAAGGAAGTTTGCATGCAAATTGCTGCTGCTAATCCAAAGTATATTTCAAGGGAAGATGTTCCGCAAGAAGTTATAGAGAAAGAAAAGGAAATCTTAAAGGCTCAGGCTTTAAATGAAGGAAAGCCTGCTAACGTTATTGACAGAATAGTCGAAGGTCGTTTGGAAAAATTTTATAAAGAAAATTGCCTTCTTGAACAAGAGTACATTAGAGACCCTGAAAAAACCGTAAAGGATTTGCTGAACGAAATGATAGCAAAACTTGGAGAGAATATTGTAATAAGGAGATTTGCAAGGTTTGAGAGGGGAGAAGGCATAGAAAAATAAAGGGACACTGATGTGTCCCCTTTTTATGAAATTTTGAAATTTTAGAAGGATTTTTTGAAATTATATAGAAACTTATATAAGAATGGGGTGTTATTGTGTCATCAGTAGTGTATAAAAGGGTAGTTCTGAAAATCTCAGGCGAAGCCTTGGCCGGAGACAAAGAGTTTGGAATAGACTTTAATGTAGTAAATAGGATTGCGGATGAGATAAAGGAAGTGCGGGAATTGGGGGTACAAATCGGGTTAGTAGTCGGAGGCGGTAATATCTGGCGAGGTCGAGATGCAGTGGGGATGGACAGAACTACTGCTGACCACATGGGAATGCTCGCGACAGTCATAAATGCTCTGGCTTTGCAAGATGCGTTGGAGCAAAGAGGGGTTCCCACAAGGGTGCAAACTGCAATAGAGATGAGGGCAATTGCAGAACCATATATTCGCAGGAGAGCTATAAGACACTTAGAAAAAGGGCGCGTAGTCATTTTTGCAGCAGGTACTGGTAATCCCTTCTTTTCCACAGACACTGCAGCTTCATTAAGGGCTGCCGAAATAGACGCCGAAGTGATACTCCTTGCCAAAAAAGTGGATGGCGTTTATGACAAAGACCCCCTCAAGCACAAAGATGCGGTCAAGTTTAAAGAATTGAGCTATTTAGATGTTTTAAACAAGGGATTAGGAGTCATGGATTCTACTGCGACTTCCCTCTGTATGGACAATAAAATCCCCATCATCGTTTTTGACCTAACCACTTATGGTAATATCAAGAAAGTAGTTATGGGAAATGATATTGGGACAATTGTAAAGGAGGGCTAATATGAGCGATTATCTGAAAGATAGTGAAGAAAGGATGAAAAAAACTCTAAATATCTTAAAGAGTGAGCTTGCTACAATACGTGCAGGAAGAGCCAATCCGGCTCTTTTAGACCGTATTACAGTGAATTACTATGGGACTCCGACTCCTTTAAACAGGCTTGCTACTATTACTGCTCCTGAGCCAAGGGTGCTGATCGTTCAGCCTTGGGATGTGTCTCAGATAGGTGAAATAGAAAAAGCCATACAGAAATCCGACTTAGGAATTAACCCGGTTTCTGATGGAAAGGTGCTAAGACTGGTTCTTCCTGAGCTTACAGAGGAAAGAAGAAAAGAACTTGTAAAGTTGGTTCATAAAAAGGCTGAAGAAGCTAAAATTGCCGTGAGGCAGATAAGAAGAGATGCCAATGACCTTGTCAAAAAAATGGAAAAAGATGGAGAAATATCCGAAGACGAGAGAAAGCGTAGAGAAGAAGAAATTCAGAAATTAACCGATAAATACATTAAAGAGATAGATAAGGTAGTAGAGGCTAAGGAAAAGGAGATAATGGAGATTTGAAGTACTATGACTTGATTGGAAGAGACCTTGAAGAAGTTCTCAAACAACTGGAAGGGGAAAATAAGAAAATTGAAATTGTGGAGACCAAACCGATTTTTAAATATGAAGGGAAGACATTTAAAGTCGTCCGGATAAAAGAAAAGGATGAGTTCATAGAGATAACGGTTGTCCGTATATGATCCCCCTCCTTTTGAAGGGGGATCCTTGTCCAAATGAGGAGGAAAATATATGTTTTTTTTCAATGAAGAAAGACTTTTAAAAAAACTTGATAAAGAACGGTTACCACAGCACATAGCCATTATAATGGACGGAAATGGTAGGTGGGCTCAAAAAAGAGGATTACCCAGGATTTATGGTCATAAAGCAGGAGTAAATGCGGTAAGAGAGGTCATAAGAGCTAGCGGAGAACTTCAAATAAAGTATTTAACGCTTTATGCTTTTTCTACAGAAAATTGGAAAAGACCTAAGGAAGAAGTAAATTTTCTTATGGACCTACTTGTAGAATACCTTTCTAAAGAGGTAGATGAACTCAATAAAAATAATGTAGTACTAAGATTCATTGGGGATATAACAAAACTACCTAAAAAGTGCCAGTCAGTTATAGAAAGGGCGGAAAAGTTGACCGAAGGTAATACAGGCCTTGTTGTAAATATTGCTTTAAATTACGGTGGAAGAGATGAAATTGTAAAAGCCACCCGGCGTATATGCAAAAAAGTTCTTGATGGAGAACTTTCACCAGAAGAAATAACGGAGGAGATAATATCCCATCATCTGTACACCGCTTTTCAGCCGGATCCTGACCTTATCATACGCACAAGCGGCGAGAAAAGGCTTAGTAATTTTTTGCTCTGGCAGTCTGCTTATTCAGAGTTTTGGTTTACCGAGGTCTTGTGGCCCGATTTTAAAAAGAAGCATCTTCTTGAAGCTCTGCTTTACTACCAGACTCGTAAGAGAAGATTTGGGGGAGTTTAAACATGCTGAAAACCAGAGTGATAAGTGCTCTGATAGGATTGCCCCTTCTGTTTTTTATTCTCATAAAAGGGGGGGCACTTTTAACTTTTTCACTCATAATCGTGAGCGTTTTAGGACTTAATGAGTTCTATAATGCTACCAAAAACATAGGATTAAGACCTTTCAAATTGTTCGGCTATTTGGCTTCTATATTTTTATATTTAACCTTTGATAAACTGAGATTTTCTGAAATAGACCTCTTTGTTGTTTTATCAATTGCTTTCTTTCTGTTGTTTTTAGCTAACAAAAAATACACCCTCAAAGACTATGCCTTTACTCTGATGGGAATTGTGTACATACCGATTCTGTTTATATACATACAAAAAGTAAGAAGCTTGCCTAATGGAGTTTATGCAGTGTGGCTTATATTCATTATTTCATGGATCACTGACACTTCCGCCTATTTTACAGGCAAATTTTTGGGAAATCACAAATTGGCTCCAGAGCTCAGTCCCAAAAAAACAGTGGAAGGAGCGGTGGGAGGCATTACAGGAGCTATCCTGGCAAGCTTTTTATTTGCATGGCTGTTTCCTCAGACTAATATGAGTCCTTATGAGGCGATTATAGTAGGAGGAATTGGAAGTCTAATGTCTCAAGCAGGAGACCTTGTGGCTTCTTATATAAAAAGAAGCTGCTACATAAAAGATTTTGGAAATGTCATCCCCGGCCACGGAGGGATTTTGGATAGATTTGATAGTATACTTCTTGTTTCACCTTATGTATACTTTGTTATCAAGTATTTTCTGTAAAGGGGATATGTCATGAAGAAACTTATAATACTCGGTTCTACCGGTTCAATCGGCAGTCAGACTTTGGACGTAGTGAGAAGTTTAAAAGAAGAATTTGAAGTAGTAGGACTTACGGGATATAGAAACATACCCTTGCTTTTAAGACAGATAAAAGAATTCATGCCAAAGATAGTAGTGGTAAAAGATGAAGAAAAAGCAAGAGAGTTAAAGGATAATATAGGTAGCAATGTAGAGATTTTAACGGGAAAAGAGGGTCTAAAAGAAATTGTGAGATATGAAGCAGACATGGTAGTCGTAGCTTTAGAGGGTATTGCAGGGTTGGTTCCTACAGTCGAAGCCATAAAGCAGGGTAAATCCATAGCTTTAGCAACTAAAGAGGTACTAGTGACTGCAGGAGAAATAGTGATGAATCTTGTCAAAGAAAAAAAGATAGAGTTTTTGCCTATAGATAGTGAACATTCTGCCATTTTACAATGTCTTAGAGGTAATAAAGAAAAAGACGTTTCAAGTCTTATTTTAACTGCTTCTGGAGGGCCTTTTAGAGGCAAGAAAAAAGAGGAGTTAAAAAATGTCACTGTAGAAGAGGCTTTAAGACATCCTAACTGGAAAATGGGAAAGAAAATAACCATAGATTCGGCTACCTTGATGAACAAAGGATTTGAGGTTATTGAAGCTAGATGGTTTTTCGATATACCTCTCGATAAGATCAGAGTAGTAGTGCATCCACAAAGCATAATTCATTCAATGGTAGAATACGTGGATGGGAGTGTGATTGCACAACTTTCTGTGCCTGACATGAGGATTGCGATACAGTACGCCTTAAACTATCCTAATAGAAGATATGTGGAGGGCGTAAATTTCCTTGATTTTTATAGTTTGGGACAACTCACTTTTGAAAGGCCAGATTTTGAAACTTTTAAATGTCTTTCTCTGGCATATCATGCAGCAAAACTTGGCGGAACGATGCCCACCGTTTTAAATGCAGCAGATGAGGTAGCGGTATCCTTGTTTTTGCAAAATAAAATTAGCTTTTTAGAAATTTCTGAAATAATAGAAGAAGCTTTAAGCCATCATAAAAATATGCAAAATCCTACTTTGGATGATATAATAAGTGTAGACCTTGAGACCAGGGAAAGGATAATGAAAAAGTATATGAGGTGATAGGAATTGACAATAATCTTGAGCATAATAGTGTTAAGTTTTCTTGTCATGTTCCACGAGTTTGGACATTTTATAGTAGCAAAAGCTTTTGGAGCAAGAGTAAATGAGTTCTCTATAGGATTTGGTCCAAGACTCTTTATGAAAAAATATGGTGAAACAGAGTATTCCTTTAGGATTTTGCTTTTTGGTGGATATGTGGCTTTGGAAGGAGAGGATGAGAAATCTTCTGACCCAAGAGCTATTATGAACAAACCGTGGCCTGTGAGATTGGCTGTTTTTTCCGCAGGTCCCCTTATGAACATATTGCTGGCTTTTTTGCTTTTGGTGGTGGTGTTTTTCTATATCGGAAGCCCTGTACCTAAAGTCGATACTGTAATGGAGGGCTATCCAGCCCAAAAAGCAGGAATACTTCCGGGTGATAAGATTATAGCGATAAATGATGTAAAAATAAATTCATGGGAACAGTTAGAAAAAGCCATAAGCTCAAGTCAGGGGAAAGTTCTCACTGTGGAGATTGAAAGGGATAATAAAATAATTAAAAAAGAGATAGCTCCCGTTTTTGACCAAAAAGCGTCGAAGTTGATGATTGGAATAGTACCTGCATACGAGAAGTCTTTTTCACTTGCTGTAAAGACAGCGGCAGATAGGACCATATATTTCTCTAAACTCATTTTACTTTCATTAGAAATGTTGATAACCGGAAAAGTATCTGTAAATGAGATAATGGGCCCTGTGGGGATTGTTCAGGCAGTGGGCACGGTAGCAAAGACAGGTCTGATAAATTTGCTGGCTTTTTCTGCTTTGATAAGCGTAAATTTGGGTCTTTTTAACTTGCTTCCTTTTCCTGCTTTAGATGGTGGAAGAATTTTGTTTGTGCTGGCAGAAGCCGTTAGAGGGAAGCCATTGCCTCCAGAAAAAGAAGGATATATCCATTATTTAGGTTTTTTACTTTTAATTGCTCTGCTTATATTTGCCACTTACAGAGATATAATGCGAATTTTTTGATTTAGGTGATAAAAAATGCGAAGATTGACTCGAGAAATAAAAATAGGTGATAAAAAAATAGGGGGCAATAATCCAATCCTTGTGCAATCAATGACAAATACTGATACTGCTGATATAGAAAAGACAGTGGAGCAGATAAAATTGTTAGAAAAAGAAGGGTGCGATATAATAAGGGTAGCTGTACCCGATGAAAAGTCTGCCAAAGCCATAAAAGAAATAAAAAAGCATATAAATATACCTTTGGTAGCTGATATACACTTCAATTATAAGCTTGCCATCAAGGCTATTGAAAACGGGGCAGATAAAATACGAATAAATCCCGGGAATATCGGGAAAGAGGAGAATGTAAGAAAAGTTGTAGAAGCTGCCAAGGAAAGAGGCATTCCCATAAGGATAGGTGTAAATGCCGGCTCTTTAGAGAAGGATATATTAAATAAATACGGTGGCATTACTCCTGAAGCGGTAGTAGAAAGTGCATTAAAAAGCGTAAATTTATTAGAAAAAATGGGGTTTTATGATATAGTCATTTCTCTTAAGACTTCTAGTGTACCTCTTACAATTGAAGCTTATAAACTTGCTTCTTCTAAAGTAGATTATCCTTTACACCTTGGAATAACTGAAGCCGGAACTTTAGAAAGTGGTACTATTAAGTCTGCTATTGGCATAGGTACCCTTCTTTATTTAGGAATAGGTGATACTATAAGAGTTTCTTTGACAGGCGATCCTATTCATGAGGTTAGAGTTGGTCGTCAGATTCTTAGAGCTTTAGGTCTTTTGAAGGAAGGTGTAGAAGTAATATCCTGCCCTACTTGTGGCAGAACAAAGATCGATGTGATAAGATTAGCTAATGAGGTTGAAAAAAGGACGAGTCACATAAAAAAACCTCTTAGAGTAGCTGTAATGGGCTGTGTGGTGAATGGACCTGGAGAAGCAAAAGAAGCTGACATTGGAATTGCTGGAGGAGACGGGGAAGGAGTACTTTTCAAAAGAGGTAAAATATATAAAATAGTCAAGGAACAAGACCTTTTAGAGGAACTTCTCAAAGAAATTGAGGAGATGGCCAAGGAGGAAGAAAAATAATGATTTCGGTAATAGTTCCTGCTTATAACGAGGGGAAAAACATAGGACGGGTATTATCTGTGTTAGAAAAAATTGAAATAATAGATGAGATAGTAGTTGTAAATGATGGCTCCACAGATAACACAAGGGAAGAAGCTCAAAAGTACAGGGTTAAATTGATAAACCTCGAAAAAAATCAGGGAAAGGGAAAAGCTCTAAAAGAAGGAGTTTTAAATTCAAAAGGTGATATAATCGTCATGTTGGATGCTGATTTGATAGGATTTACCGAGAAACATTTTTACGCTCTTGTAATGCCTGTGATAAAAGATGAAGCAGACATGACTGTGGGAATTTTTTCAGGAGGTAGAACCTCTACTGATTTGGCTCAAAAGATAGCTCCATTCCTTTCTGGACAAAGAGCTATAAAGCGAAAATTTATAGAAGACATTAAGGAAATGGAGATTAGCAAATTTGGCGTTGAAGTTGCCTTAAATAGATATGCTAAAAAAAACAGGTTAAGAGTAGTTACTGTGCCTTTAGAAAACATGACTCATGTGATGAAGGAGGAAAAATTAGGGTTTGTAAAAGGTTTTGCTGCAAGAATGAAGATGTATTTTGAAATTTTAAAAATGTGGTTATAAAGAGAGGGATAGAAGGTGGTTCCAGCAGCTTTCTTAGAAGATATGCAGGTGAAAAAGGTACGAATAGAAAGGGATAAACGAAAGTTAACAGTTTTTCTCTTTTATTCCTCTAACGACGGGAAAAAACTGGCTGAATTTCAGTCATTTTTGAAAGAGAACTTTCCTACTGTAAATGAGATAGAGGTTGTTTTAGAAACTCCCTTTTTTAATACAGTAGAAGATGTCATTAAAAATTGGGATTTAGTTATATTAGAGTTAAGCGAAGAATATCCTTCTTCCTTAGGTTTTTTGAAGACTTGCTATATTAAAAAGCAAGGGACGAATAAAATAACCATAAACGCACCTACACAAGCAGTATACGAAATGGCAAAAGATAGTAGATTAGACTTTGCCGTGAAGGAGTTTTTGAGGAAAAGATACAAACTCGATGTAAGTGTAGAACTTGTCCTCTCAGAGGATATGGAAATCACTGAAAAGATAATCGAGGAAGACATAAAGGCTATCGAGAAAATTGTACAAAGAGAAGAAAAGCTCAAGAAAGAAGGAAAAGAACTTAAAGATAAAAAGGTTCTGCTTGGAAGAGAAATTAAATCTTCTCCTGTGCCAATTAAAGATGTAACTGCGGAAACAGATGAGGTTGTAATTGAGGGCGAGATATTTGCTATGGATTTTAGAGAGTTAAAATCGAAGGTCCTTATGGTATTTGATATTACAGATTTTACAAGTTCTATACTGGTAAAAACTTTTCTTACCCAAGAGAAATTTGATATTTTAAAAGACGAAATAGGAGTTGGCACTTTTGTTAAAATAAGAGGAAACGTCCTTTATGACAAATATGAGGGAGATCTTGTAATTGACTTAAAAGATTTGGAAGTCGTTCCGCCTAAAAAGAGGATGGATTTGGCTGAAGAAAAAAGAGTGGAATTACACCTTCATACTCAGATGAGCACCTTAGATGCAGTCCCTTCTGCCACCGAAGTTATAAAAAGGGCGGCAGAGTGGGGACACAAAGCTGTTGCTATAACGGATCACGCAGTCGTTCAAGCTTTTCCTGAAGCCATGGAGGCAGCCCAAAAATATGGTGTAAAGGTCATATATGGAATGGAAGGTTATCTGGTGGATGATGGGATTCCAATTGTTACAGGGGAAACTGATGCTACCTTACAGGATGAGTTTGTGGTTTTTGATATAGAGACAACAGGACTTTCCAACATAAACGACGAAATAATAGAAATTGGAGCTGTAAAAATCAAAAACAAACAAATAATTGATTATTTTGAAACTTTTGTAAATCCCCAGGTACCTATATCTTCTTTTATCACGAAACTCACAGGAATAGATGAAACTATGGTAAAAGATGCTCCTTTAATAGAAGAAGTCCTCCCTAAGTTTTTAGAGTTTGCAAGAGGTTCTGTTCTTGTAGCTCATAACGCTAATTTTGACGTATCCTTTATAAAATCAAAGGCTAAAAAGTTAGGGTTAATCGTTGAAAATCCTGTTTTGGATACTCTTGAACTTAGTAGACACCTTTATCAAGACTTAAAAAATTACAAACTTGATACATTGGCTGAATTCTTCGAAGTGAAGCTTCTCCATCACCATAGGGCAGTAGACGATGCTAGGGCTACAGCAGAAATCTTTATAAAGATGTTAAAAAAATTAGAAGAGATAGGTATAAAAAAGCTATCTGAGGTAAATTCTGTCTTGATGGAAAGGGAAGTAGACATAAAAAAATTGCCTGTATACCACGTGACAATTTTAGTAAAAGATCAGAAGGGCATGCGCAATTTATATGAGATAATATCTAGGTCTAATTTAGAATTTTTCCACCGTACTCCCAGAATTCCAAAGAGTTTACTTGTAAAGATGAGAGACGGCTTAATAATAGGGTCTGCTTGCGAGCAAGGAGAGGTCTTCAGGGCATTGGTTTCCAATTTGGAAGAAAAGAAAATAGAAGACATAGTGAATTTTTACGATTACCTGGAGATTCAACCTGTTGGAAATAATGAATTTTTAATAGAAAGAGGAGAAGTAAAAAGTGTAGAAGAGATTAAAGAAATAAATAGAAAAATATATGAATTGGGGAAAAAATATAAAAAGCCAGTTGTTGCAACAGGAGACGTTCATTTTTTAGATCCGTGGGATGATGTGTACAGAAAGATACTAATGGCTGGAAAAGGGTATAAAGACGCAGATAAACAACCTCCTCTTTATTTTAGAACCACCGAAGAGATGCTCAAAGAATTCGAATATCTAGGAGAAGATGTAGCGAAAGAGGTGGTTATCGAAAATCCAAATAAAATTGCCGATATTATTGAAGATGTAAAACCAATACCGGAAGGGACTTTTCCGCCTGTAATTGAAGGAGCCGAGGAGGAACTGCGGAGGATTACTTTAGAAAGGGCTCATGAAATATATGGTGAGCCTCTCCCGCAGATTGTACAGGAACGTCTTGAGAGAGAGCTCAACGCCATAATAAATAATGGTTATGCTGTCATGTATATAATAGCTCAAAAGTTGGTATCGAAATCTTTACAGGACGGATATCTCGTCGGATCAAGAGGTTCTGTAGGTTCTTCTCTTGTTGCTACAATGAGCGGAATCACAGAAGTAAATCCTCTTCCGCCCCATTATGTGTGTCCAAAATGCAAGCATTCTGAATTCATAACAGATGGGAGCTTTGGCTGTGGCGTTGATATGCCAGATAAATACTGCCCTAAATGCGGAACCTTAATGAAAAAGGATGGTTTCGACATACCCTTTGAAGTATTTATGGGGTTTGAGGGAGACAAAGAGCCTGATATAGATTTGAACTTCTCTGGAGAATATCAACCTGTAGCTCACAGGTATACCGAAGAGCTTTTTGGGAAAGGTCATGTTTTTAGGGCTGGTACTATAGGAACTTTGGCAGATAAGACAGCATATGGATATGTAAAAAAGTACTTTGAAGAGAGAAATCTCACTGTTCACAAGTCAGAAATAAAGAGGTTGACCATAGGCTGTACTGGAATAAAGAGGACAACGGGACAACATCCTGGGGGAGTGATGGTAGTTCCTAAAGATAAAAGCATCTACGATTTTACACCTGTACAAAGGCCGGCAGATGCAGAAGACACAGATGTCATAACTACCCACTTCGATTATCATTCTTTGAGTGGTAAACTTCTTAAGCTGGACATATTAGGGCACGATGATCCGACCGTGATAAGAATGCTGGAAGATTTGACAGGAGTAAACGCCAGAGAAATACCTCTGGATGACAAAAAAACCATGAGTCTTTTTACCAGCGTAGAAGCTCTGGGAATAGATCCTGAAGAACTTGGTACTCCTGTTGGAACACTAGGGCTTCCGGAGTTTGGAACAAAATTTGTCAGGCAGATGCTAATTGAAACGCGTCCTACAACTTTTGATGAGCTTGTACGAATAAGTGGCCTTTCTCATGGAACGGATGTGTGGCTTAACAATGCCCAGGATTTAATAAGGGATGGCATAGCTACTCTGAAGGAAGTAATTGCTGCAAGAGACGATATAATGCTTTACCTTATAAATAAGGGTATGGATAAAAAGCTTTCTTTTAAGATAATGGAAAATGTAAGGAAAGGGAAGGGCTTAACTCAGGAAGAAATTGAAGAGATGAAAAAGCATGGAGTCCCTGATTGGTTTATAGAATCTTGCCAAAAGATAAAATACATGTTTCCTAAGGCTCATGCAGTTGCGTATGTGATCATGGCTTTTAGAATCGCGTATTTTAAAGTTTATTATCCTGAAGCTTTTTACGCTACTTATTTTACTGTAAGAGCAGATGACTTTAACTTAGATATAGTCTTGGGAGGCAAAGAAAACATAAAAAGAGCAATAAAAGAAATTGAAGCAAAAGGCAACAACGCAACCCCGAAAGAAAAAAACTTGCTGACAGTGTTAGAAGTAGCCCTTGAGATGTATCTGAGAGGACTTAAATTCACAAATGTGGACCTTTATAAATCTGATGCAGAGAAATTTTTGATTACGGAAAAGGGACTTTTACCTCCTCTTAATTCTCTTGAAGGTGTGGGAATACAGGCAGCAAGGGCGATTGCCTTAGAAAGAGAAAACGGAAAATTTATATCAATTGAAGACTTTAGAAGTCGGACCAAGGTTAGCAAAACTGTGATTGAAATATTAAAACAATACGGATGTTTAGAGGATTTACCAGAATCCAATCAATTAAGTCTATTTTGATGTTGCTTTGCCAAAAGGTGTATGATATAATTAGTATGGCAATTTAGAAGACTTAAAAGAGAGTGGGAATTCCCCACTCTTTAGTTTATATTTAAGGAGGTCGTGTAATGTCTAGAATTGAGGAAATTACAAAGGAATTGGTGATGCCTATTTTAGAAGAAAATAATTTCGAGCTGGTGGATGTAGAGTACAAAAAAGAAGGAAAACATTGGTATTTAAGGGTGTATATAGACAAAGAGGGAGGAATAACACTGGATGACTGTCAGCTGGTGAGCGAATACCTAAGTGATAGATTAGATGAAGTAGATCCTATAGACCATAGTTATATATTAGAAGTGTCTTCACCAGGACTTGATAGGCCTCTAAAAACTCCTCGAGATTTTAAAAGGAATCTTGGAAAAGAAGTAGAAGTACACCTTTACCAACCGATTGACAAAAAGAAAAAATTTATAGGTGAATTATTGGATTATACCGGCGATAAAATAATTCTCTTTTCTGGAGAAGAAAAAAGAGAATTTGATATGAAAAACGTGAGGCTTGTTAAACCTGTAATAAAGTTTTAAAATTAAGGAGGGAGAAAAAGCACGATGAATGCAGAATTTATTGAGGCATTAAACTCAATATGCGAAGAAAAAGGAATTCCAAAAGAGACGATGTTTGAAGCCATAGAAGCCGCTTTAGTTTCTGCTTATAAAAAAAATTATGGGACAGCTCAGAATGTAAAAATCGTGATGGATAGAGATACAGGGGATGTAAAGGTGTATGCTCAAAAAACAGTAGTAGAAGAAGTAAAAAATGACCTTTTAGAGATAAGTTTAGAAGATGCAAGAAAAATAAATAAAAAGTATCAGGTCGGTGATATTGTAGACGTAGAGGTTACTCCAAAGAATTTTGGTAGAATTGCTGCACAAAACGCAAAACAAGTGGTAATACAAAGGATAAGAGAGGCAGAGAGGAATGTAATTTACGAAGAATTTTTAGCAAAAGAGACTGAAGTAGTGACGGGGATTGTTACTAGAGTCACAAAGAACAGTGTACTCGTGAACCTGGGAAGAGTAGAGGCAGTACTTTCACCTTCAGAACAAATCCCAGGAGAAACATTTTCACCTGGCGATAGAATAAAGGTATATATTGTAGAAGTAAAAAAGACGACTAAAGGGCCTCAGATAATAATATCCAGATCTCACCCGGGCCTTGTGAAAAGACTCTTTGAGTTAGAATCTCCAGAAATACAGCAGGGTATCGTGGAAATAAGAGCTATTGCAAGAGAACCAGGATCAAGAACTAAAATGGCAGTCTTCAGCAGAGACCCTAATGTAGACCCTATAGGAGCATGTGTGGGTTACAAGGGAGCAAGGGTTCAGGCGGTTGTCAACGAATTAAAAGGAGAAAAAATAGATATTGTGAAATGGAGTTCAAAACCTCATGAGTTCATAATGAATGCTTTAAGCCCAGCAAAGGTGGTAAGCGTAGAAATTGTAGACGAAAAAGAAAAAGTTGCCAGGGTAATTGTACCTGATTATCAGTTATCTCTTGCAATAGGTAAAGAAGGCCAAAATGCGAGATTAGCGGCAAAACTTACCGGATGGAAAATAGATATAAAGAGCGAATCGATGGTTAAAAGTTAAATGGGGTGAGGAAATGAAGGTAAAAAAAGTTCCGATGAGGATGTGCCTTGGCTGTCAGGAAATGAAACCAAAAAAAGAGCTTATCAGAATAGTCAGACGTGCTCATGATTCTGTGGTGCAAATAGACCCTACAGGAAAAGTATCCGGAAGAGGAGCCTATATATGTAGAAAAGTTGAATGTCTTGAAAAAGCTTTTAAGCACAAAAGACTGGAGAAAGCCTTAGAAGTTCCCATTTCACAGGAAATATACGAACAATTAAAGAGGGAGATAATGGATGAAGAATAACAGGTTTCATTCTATACTTGGGCTTGCAAGGAAAGCTGGAAAATTAGTTTCTGGAAGTTACAGCGTGGAGAAATATTTGAAGACTCGTAAGGTATTTTTAGTAATAATGGCAGAAGATTTGTCCAGAAGAAGTGCGGAAAAGTTTGTTAATCTTTGTGAAGCGAAAAGAGTCCCCTATCTTGTCTATTCGAACAAACAAGATTTAGGCAAATCAATAGGAAGGGAAGCAGTTGGAATCATTGCTATTACTGATGAAGGATTTATGAAACTACTTCAAGAAGCTGCAAGGGGGGAAAACCATGGAGGTGAATAATATGTCCAAAACAAGGGTATATGAATTAGCAAAAGAATTAAATATTTCTAGTAAAGACCTTATTTCCAAATTAAATGATCTGGATATAAGGGTAAAAAATCACATGAGCACTCTGGAAGATGACGAGGTAGAACTTATTAAGGACCTTCTTACAGAGAAACCTGAGGGTGAGAAAAAAATCAAAACTGATGAAGCAAATTTTGAAGAAAAAGAAGAAAAAGGAATCGAAGAGGATTCTTTTTACGAGGACAGAGAGGAAACAAGGGCTTATAAGAAGAGTTTCAAAAAAGGCGGGAAAAAAAATAAAAAATTACAGAGGAAGTTTACGTCTGAAGCTACTCCAAAAGAAGAAGAGGTTAAAATCATAACGATTCCTGAATTACTTACGGTCAAAGAATTGGCAGAGAAGATGAAAGTAAACCCAACAGATATAATAAAAAAGTTAATAGCTCAGGGAATTATGGTCACTGTAAACCAGCAGATCGACTTCGAAATGGCTTCAAAAATAGCTGAAGAGTATGGATTTTTAGTTGATAAAGAAGAAGTAAAAGATGAGTTAGAAACTTTGTTTGAGGATACACCTGACAAGGAGGAAGATTTAAAGCCCCGTCCTCCTATAGTCACAGTTATGGGACATGTAGACCATGGTAAAACCTCATTGCTGGATGCTATTAGAAAAACAAATGTGACAATGAAGGAGATGGGTGGTATCACACAGCATATAGGAGCTTCAGTAGTAGAAGTAAATGGGAAGAAAATAGTCTTCCTTGATACTCCAGGACACGAGGCCTTTACTGCAATGAGGGCAAGAGGAGCCAGTGTCACAGACATAGTGGTATTGGTGGTAGCTGCTGACGATGGGGTAATGCCACAGACCATTGAGGCTATAAACCACGTAAAAGCAGCAAACGTTCCTCTAATTGTGGCGATAAACAAGATTGACCTTCCGACCGCCAATCCAGACCGAGTAAAGACAGAACTTAGTGAATTAGGGCTTGTTCCAGAAGAATGGGGAGGAAATACCATTTGTGTTCCTGTTTCTGCTAAAAAGAATATAGGAATAGATGACCTTTTAGAGATGATACTTTTGGTAGCAGAAATGGAAGATTTAAAAGCAAATCCTAATAAACCTGCTCGGGGAACGGTGATAGAGGCAAAACTTGAGAAAGGGAAGGGACCAGTAGCTACGGTTATAGTTCAAAATGGAACCCTCCAAGTAGGAGATGCTGTGATTGCTGGAACTACTTATGGTAAAGTGAGAGCCATGTTTGATGATAAAGGTAAGAAAATCAAAAAAGCAGGCCCTTCTATGCCTGTAGAAGTTTTGGGATTTTCTGAAGTACCCGAGGCTGGAGATAAGTTTGTGGTGGTAGAAAATGAAAAGAAAGCAAGGGAGCTTGCAGAAAAGCGGAAAGAAGTGCAAAGAGAAATAGAACTTAAAAAGAAGCAAAAGGTTTCTCTTGAAGATTTATTTAAACAGATACAAGAAGGTACTGTAAAAGAACTAAACGTAATAGTAAAGGCGGATGTTCAGGGTTCTGTGGAAGCTTTAAGGAAGTCCTTAGAAGACTTGAGCAATGATGAAGTAAAAATAAAAGTAATACATGGTGCTGTGGGTGCTATAACAGAAACAGATGTCATGCTGGCTTCTGCTTCGAATGCGATAATAATAGGCTTTAATGTAAGGCCAGAGACAAATGCAAAGGCACTTGCGGAAAAGGAAAAAGTTGATATTAAACTTTACCGAATAATATATGACGCCATTGAGGATATAAAAGCAGCTATGAAAGGAATGCTGGAACCAAAATACAAAGAGGTAGAACTTGGCAGAGCCGAAGTGCGGGCTGTGTTTAGAATACCTGGAGTAGGTAATGTGGCAGGATGCTATGTTTTGAGTGGAAAGATTACAAGAAATGCTGATGTAAGAGTTGTGAGAGATGGCATAGTAATATATGAGGGCAAGATTGCTTCTTTAAAGCGATTCAAAGATGATGTAAGAGAAGTTCAGCAGGGATTCGAGTGCGGAATAGGGATAGAAAAATTTAACGACATAAAAGAGGGGGATATCATAGAAGCTTATACAATGGAAGAGGTCCCTCGACAATAAGAAAGGATGGTAAAAATGCAGTACAGAAGTCATAGACTGTCTGAGGAATTGAAAAGAGAAATAAGCAAAATGATAATGGAAGAGATTAAGGATCCAAGAATTAAAGCCATGGTTAGCATAACAGACATAGAAGTTACTAAAGACTTACGATATGCAAAAGTGTATGTCAGCATATACGGAAGTGAAGAAGACAAGAGGGAAACTTTTGAAGGTTTAAAGAGTGCAGCTGGATACATTAGACACGAAATAGGTCGTCGAATAAAAATGAAGTACACACCAGAGATAATATTTGAATTGGATCGCTCTATAGAGTATGGAGCTAAAATTTCTGAAATCTTAAAAGAATTAAACAAGCAAGAGGGTGAGAGCAATTGATTCTTCTCGATATAATAAACGAGATAAAAAAGGCTGATACTATAGTACTTTTAAGCCATTTGGCACCCGATGGAGATGCTTTGGGTACCCTTACAGGAATGTACAAGGCTCTAAAAAAATTGGATAAAAAAGTGTATGCATTTATAGACGATCAAATTCCAGAGATGTACAGCTTTTTGCCAAATATAGATAAAATATCTCTCCCTTTTGATGTAGAAGCAGACTTAGCACTGATATTTGATTGTGCAGAAAAAGGAAGACTGGGGGCAGCAGAAAAATTTATAGAAAGCTGCCCTGTGACAGCCAATATTGACCATCATATTTCTAATACCCTTTATGCGAAATTGAATTATGTAGATACAAACGCTGCTGCTACAGCTGAGATTGCATACCAGATTGTAAAACTTCTCGGTTTGGATCTCGATAAAGAGGTGTCTACGAGCTTCTATACGGCTATTTTAACCGATACAGGAGGATTTACTTACGAGAGCACTACTTCTATGACTCATCATATAGCCGGAGATTTGATAAACAATGGGGCAGATTTTGCGCTGGTGGCAGAAAAGGTGTTCAACTCCCTAAAGTTTAATAAAGCAAAGCTTTTAGGAAGAGCGCTAAATAGTTTAATTCTTTACAAAGATGGATTAGTATCTTATATGGAAATTCTAAAAAAAGATTTTGAAGAGACTGGAACCGACCTTTCTCATCTAGAGAATATCGTGACCTATGGGCGCAACATTGAAGGAGTAGAGGTGGCAGTGCTTCTTGTAGAAAAAGATGGGGAAGTAAAAGTGAGTTTAAGGTCAAAAGATAGGGTAGATGTGAACAAAATTGCCTCGACATTTGGAGGAGGGGGGCATATAAGAGCTTCTGGATGTACTGTGAAGGGGACTATAGAGGAGGTAAAGAAAAAAATCCTTGAAGAAATCTTTAAGGAGTTAGAAGTATGAGTATCGATGGAGTTTTAAACGTGTTAAAGCCTCCAGGGATGACCTCCCACGACATAGTAGACTTTGTGAGAAGGATTTACAATACAAAAAAAGTAGGTCATACAGGAACGCTGGATCCTGATGCTGTAGGGGTTTTACCTCTATGTATAGGACGAGCAACAAAATTCTCTTCTTATCTAATGGAGCACCACAAAAGATATAGATTTGAAATAACTTTCGGAATTTCTACAGATACATTAGATAAGAGCGGCAAAATTATTGAAACTGGTCCTACCCCTTCTTTTAGTTTAGATGAATTGAGGAAAGTCATCAATAAATTTAAAGGTGAGATACAGCAAATACCTCCAATTTATTCTGCTAAAAAGGTAAGAGGGAAAAAACTTTATGAATATGCTCGAAGAGGCGAAGTGATAGAGATCCCGCCTATAAAAGTAACCATCTACGAACTTGATATAGTGGAATACAGGAAACCCAATCATCTCCTTTTGGATGTAAAATGTTCTAAAGGCACATATGTCCGGGCTCTTGTGAGGGATATATGCAAAGAGCTTGGAGTTTTAGGTTACATGTCTTTCCTTATAAGGACAGAATCGGGAGATTTTACTCTTGATAATTCCTATACTATTGAAGAAATAGAAGAAGGTAAAGCTTCAATTTTGCCTGTAGATACTTTTTTGAAATTACCCTCGGTAGTTCTGGATAGGCATTCGTCTTCCAGGATTTTAAGAGGACAGCCTGTAGAGAACATATATAATATTGAAAATTCGCAGGTAAAGCTATATGATGGTCATAGAAATTTTATAGGTATTGGAGTTGCAGAAAAGAAAAGAATACGAGTAAAAAGACTCTTTTGAGGGGGAACCAATTTTGAAAGTAATTGACGAGTCTAATTTTTCAAACTATGCAGAAGAAAAAGTTATAGCTCTTGGAAATTTTGATGGGTTCCATATAGGTCATCAAAAACTAATAAATGAGGCCATTTTTATAGCAAGGAATAAGGGATTAAAAAGCGCTGTATTCACTTTTAAGCAACATACATCTAAAATTTTAGAGCCCGATAATCCACCAGAACTCATTACCACTTTAGACCAGAAAATGGAAATTTTAAATTCTTTTTCGATTGACTACGGCATTTTCTTTGATTTTACAAGAGAACTCTCTCTTTTTTCTCCGGAGAAATTTATAGAGGAGATTCTCATAAAAAAACTCAATATGAAGGTAGCTGTAATAGGTCCGGATTACCGCTTTGGTCATAAAGGTTTGGGAGATGTAGAGGTGTTAAAAGCATACTCTTCACTTTACTCTTATGAAGTGCATGTAGTGCCTAAAGTTGTTTATGAGGGG
This sequence comes from Caldanaerobacter sp., assembly GCF_049701115.1. NCBI lineage: Bacteria > Bacillati > Bacillota > Clostridia > Thermoanaerobacterales > Thermoanaerobacteraceae > Caldanaerobacter > Caldanaerobacter sp. The sequence continues at coordinate 110,960 of NZ_JBNATX010000001.1, forward strand.
ATTGTAGTGAGCAGCAGTCTTATTCGAGAACTTATAAAAAGTGGAGAGGTAGAAAAAGCTGCTCTACTTTTGAACCGCTATTTTGCAATTAAAGGGAAAGTAATAAAAGGAATGGGAATAGGAAAAATGCTCGGATTCCCCACTGCCAATATAGAAATACCCGGAGAAATGGTTTTGCCAAAAAAAGGAGTGTATGTGACGATAGTAAAAATAAGGGGAAAGGATTTTATTTCCGTAACAAATGTAGGATTTAAACCGACTTTTGGAGAAAAGAATTTGACTATTGAGACCCATATAATAGATTTTCAAGAACAGCTTTATGAAGAAAACATAGAAATCGAGTTTGTAAAAAGAATAAGGGATGAGATCAAGTTTAAAAGCTCAGATGAGTTAAAAGAACAGGTATTTAGGGATATAGAATACGCAAAAAACTTTAAAAATATTTTACAACAAAAACATTATGTGATAAAATAAAATAGCGAATTTACCTTACGCTTAGAGTATTCGCACCTCCGGCGATATTCTGTGCGTAAGGCGAATTAACATAAATGGAGGTGAAAAAGTTGCTCGACAAAGCAAAGAAAACGGAGATAATTGAGAAGTTCAAGCTACACGATACCGATACGGGTTCTCCAGAGGTTCAAATCGCTCTTCTCACCGAGAGGATAAACAGACTGACACAACATTTACAGGTTCATAAAAAGGACCACCACTCAAGGAGAGGCCTTCTTAAAATGGTAGGGCAGAGAAGAGCACTTCTGAACTATTTGATGAAAAAGGATATAAACAGATATCGTGCTATAATTGAAAAATTAGACCTCAGAAAATAGAGCGGTTATTTTCGCTCTATTTTCTGATAAATTTTACAAATGAAAGGAGGAAAGGAAAAGAAATATGGAAGAACGAACCTTTGAAATGGAGCTGGCAGGCAGGAAACTTGTAGTTCAAACAGGCAAGGTTGCACAACAAGCTAACGGTGCTGCATGGGTGAAATATGGCGACACGGTTGTGCTTGTTACTGCCTGTGCTTCAAAGGAGCCGAGAGAAGGTATCGATTTTTTCCCTTTGACAGTTGAATATGAAGAAAGACTTTATTCTATCGGAAAAATTCCTGGAGGATTTATCAAAAGGGAAGGAAAACCTAGCGAGAAAGCTATTCTGTCGGCTCGTTTGATAGACAGACCTATAAGGCCTTTATTTCCGGAAGGATACAGGAATGATGTACAAGTAATCGCTACGGTTCTGTCAGTAGATCCTGATGCCCAACCCGAAATCGTAGCGATGATAGGTTCTTCTGTGGCTCTTTCTATATCGGACATACCTTTTAATGGACCGACGGGCTCTGTTGCAGTTGGACTGGTAGACGGAGAATTTGTAATAAATCCAACCCATGAGCAAAGAGAAAAAAGTCTCATGCATTTAGTAGTCTCAGGAACAAAAGATGCGATAGTGATGGTAGAGGCGGGAGCAAAAGAAGTGCCTGAAGAAACAATATTAGATGCAATAATGTATGCCCATGAGTATATAAAACAGATCGTAGAATTTATAGAAGGTATCGTAAAAGAAGTGGGAGTTCCTAAAGCAGAGGTAGTTTTGCATGAAGTTGATAAAGAATTGGAACAAAAAGTAAGAGAATATGCAACAGAGAAAATATATCAGGCTTTGCGAACTCCTGAAAAGAAAGAAAGAAATGACAACTTAGACAAGGTAGAGCAGGAAGTTCTTGAACATTTTAAGGACGAATATCCTGACAACCTTGCGGATATTGATGAAGTTCTTTATAAGATAATGAAAGAACAGATGAGAAAAATGATCAAAGAAGAAAAGACAAGGGTGGATGGAAGAGGGCTTGATGATATAAGGCCTATATGGTGCGAAGTAGGAGTATTGCCAAGAACCCACGGATCTGCGATATTCACAAGAGGGCAGACTCAGGTTCTAACTGTCGCTACTCTTGGAGCAATTGGCGATATACAGATTTTAGAAGGAATTGGGGACGAAGAATTCAAGCGTTACATGCACCATTACAACTTCCCACCATATAGCGTTGGGGAAGTGAAACCTTTAAGAGGCCCTGGTAGAAGAGAAATTGGACACGGAGCTTTAGCAGAGAGAGCACTGGAACCTGTAATTCCTTCAGAAGAAGAATTTCCTTATACAATACGTTTGGTATCTGAAGTATTAAGTTCTAATGGTTCTACTTCTCAAGCGTCGGTATGTGGAAGCACGCTGGCTTTAATGGATGCGGGAGTTCCCATCAAAGCGCCAGTAGCTGGGATTGCAATGGGGCTTATAAAAGAAGAGGATGAAGTCTTAGTTTTAACAGATATACAGGGGATTGAGGATTTTCTTGGAGACATGGACTTTAAAGTAGCAGGTACAGAAAAAGGTGTAACTGCTATTCAGATGGACATAAAGATACCTGGGATTGACAGAAGCATCCTGGAAATTGCTTTAGAAAAAGCAAGAAAAGCAAGGCTTTATGTGCTCCAAAAAATGCTTGAGGTCATAAAGGAACCGAGAAAAGAACTTTCTAAATATGCACCAAGAGTAGTAAGAATGGTCGTAAATCCTGAAAAAATAAGAGACATAATAGGACCTTCAGGAAAAACCATCACCAAAATAATATCTGAGACGGGTGTAAAGATTGACATAGAAGAAGATGGCAGGCTTTATATAACGGCGCCTAATTTAGAAGCAGGGGAGAAGGCTAAACAAATGATCGAAGCTATAACAAAAGACATCGCTGTGGGAGAAATTTATTTAGGAAAAGTTTTAAGGATCGCGCCTTTTGGAGCCTTTGTAGAAATTGCACCAGGCAAAGAAGGATTGGTACACATATCCAATCTCTCAAAAAAGAGAGTTCGCAAAGTGGAAGATGTAGTAAAAGTTGGGGACAGCATTCTGGTTAAAGTCACGGATATTGATAACATGGGTAGGATTGTATTATCCCACAAAGATGCTTTGCCTGAAGAAGAAGACCCTCAAAACCGTAAGAAAGTCGATATTAGGAAAAAATAAAGGCATAAACCGCCCCCACGGTTTATGTTTTTTATTTTTTAGTAATATAAACGCTGCCTGGCTGAATAAAATTAAATTGAGAATAGAAGACAGGTGGTGTTATAATGAAAATCTTTTATATAAAATACCCCAATAAAAAAGCTGTTTGGATTTTAATCCTTTCGGGTTTGCTTGTATTGATGCTTCTAATTTACATACTTACAAAGGCTGTCTCCGTATTTAACACTAACGAACCCATATATCGCGGTGACACAAAAGATAAAAAAATAGCTTTTGCCTGCAATGTAGCTTGGGGAGACGAATACATACCTAAGATGCTGGATATTTTTGAAAAGAATGATGTACATATAACCTTTTTTTTTGAAGGAAAATGGGCTGAAAAAAATCCTGAGGTGGTGAAAGAAATCTATAAAAGAGGCCACGAAGTAGGAAGTCATGGGTACTCTCATGTTAAATACACAAGCCTCTCAAGGGAAGACTGTGAAAAAGACCTAAAGAAAAGTGAAGAAGTGTTAGAAAAAATAACCGGAGAAAAGCCCTCTCTCTTTGCTCCTCCCTATGGAGATTTTAATGAGCAGGTTGTAAAAATTGCAGAAGGTTTAGGATATAAGGTGATTCTCTGGAGTTTAGATACAATAGATTGGAACAATCCTAGTCCCCAGACTATTGTAGAAAGAGTGATGACAAAGTATCACAATGGGGCAATAGTCTTAATGCATCCTACAAAAAATACTGTAGAAGCCCTTCCGGATATAATAGCAAAGCTTAAAGAAAAAGGTTTTAAAATAACTAAGGTTTCAGAAGTGATTGTAGAGGAAAGATAAATTTGCTATAATATATAGTAAATTTTCAAAAGCAGAGGGGATGAAATTGTATCAACAAAAGAAGATAGAAGGAGTAAATGTGGTGAGCTGCAAAATCCCTCATGTAAATTCTGTATACATAGGCATATGGATAAAAGCAGGTTCGATGTATGAATCAAAGCTGATAAATGGCGTTTCTCATTTCATAGAACACCTTGTATTTAAAGGGTCTCATAAAAGAAGTGCGAGACAAATAGCCGAAGAAATGGACAGCATAGGTGGGCAGCTGAATGGTTTTACTGAAAAAGAAGATACTTGCTTTTACATAAAGGTGTTGGGCAGTCATTTGGAAAAAGGAATTGACATTCTTTTCGACATGGTTTTTAATCCGGCATTCAGGGAAGAAGACATTTTAAAGGAAAAACAGGTGGTTTTTGAAGAGATATTATCAGAGCTTGACTCTCCAGAAGATGTTGCCTATAACCTTCTCGCCAAAACGGCCTGGAAGGGGCATTCCCTTTCATTTCCTGTATTAGGTACCTTCAATACGATTAAAAATTTAAATAGGAATCATATTTTGGACTATTATAACAGACATTATGTTAAAGACAAAGTAGTTGTATCAGTGGCCGGTAATTTTGATGACAGGATATACGACATATTAAAACCTTATCTTCAGAAAATTAAAGAAATAAAATCTGACAATGCTCTTCTCCCGCCTTTGTGGCATAAGGATGTAGCCATTTATGAAAAAGATTTTGAACAAGTAAATCTCTGCATAGGACTTCCCTCCATATCCTATGACTTGAAGAAAGTATACGCTCTTTCCATTGCTAACAATGCCTTTGGAGGAGGAATGAGTTCAAGGCTTTTTCAGAAAATAAGGGAAGACAAAGGATTGGTTTACTCCATTTACTCTTATCCAGTTACTTATCCCCATGCAGGAATGTTTGCAATTTTTGCGAGTATGACTTCCAGCAACTTTAGAAAAGTCTATGATTTGATAGTGAAGGAAATAGAGGAAATCTCAAAGAATGGCGTTACCAAGGAAGAGTTCGAAAAATTTAAAGAGCAACTTAAGATAAACCTTTTAATGGATCAAGACAGCATAAGTGCTAGAATGAGTAATATAGGTAAGTCATTACTGCTTTTTGACCGAGTCTACCTCATTGAAGATGCTCTAAAAGTTGTAGAAGAAATAACTTTTGAAGAAGTAAATCAATTGGCAAAAATGATAATAAAACCAGATGAAATGACTGTATCAGTAGTGGGTAAACTCAATAAAAAAGACAAAAGGTGGTTAGAAAATGTCAATAGTGCTTAAGATAAAGAGAACAGAAGATGCAAAAGACCTGCCTTTACCGACTTATATGAGTGAGGGAGCAGCAGGAATGGATCTATATGCCAACGTAAAGGGCGAAGTGGTGATAAATCCGGGGGAAATTGAATTAATACCTACAGGAATACAGATCGAGCTTCCTCCAAATTATGAAGCCCAGATAAGGCCAAGAAGCGGTCTTGCTCTAAATTACGGTATTACTTTGCTTAATACCCCTGGTACAGTGGACTCCGATTACAGGGGTGAAATCAAACTCATAGTCATAAATTTAGGAAAACAACCCGTTACCATTAGAAGAGGACAACGTATCGCCCAAATGGTAATAAACCAGATAATAAGACCTCAAATAATAGAGGTAGAAGAACTTTCTGAAACCCAAAGAAGTGACGGTGGTTTTGGCCATACGGGAATGTAAGGAGAGGATATCAGTGAGGTTGAGCGAGTTTGGAAATAAAGAAATTGTGAACATTATCGATGGAAAAAGATGGGGGTTGATTGAGGATTCCGACCTTATAATCGACGAAGAAACGGGGAGAATCCATTCTATAATAGTGTACGAACCAGGAGGATTTTTCAGGGGAAAGACAAACTACATAGAAATCCCTTGGAATGCCATAAGAAGAATAGGAGATGACATGATAATAGTAGAGTTTGAGGGCAGACCGAGAAAATTTTATTGAACTACTTTCCTTTGATGCTGTAGTAAAGTATAATAATAACTGATATTATAGTGGAAAGGATGAGATTGTGAAAATATTGGTGCAAAAATTTGGAGGAACATCCGTTTCTTCAGAAGAAAAAAGGGAAAAGGCTGCTATGAGGGTAATAGAAGCGGTGAAGAATGGGTATAGCGTCGTTGTAGTAGTATCTGCTATGGGGCGAGAGAAAGATCCCTATGCTACAGACACCCTTATAAACATGGCTAAATCGGTATATAAGGACATCTCAAAAAGAGATTTAGACCTCATAATGAACTGCGGCGAAATAATTTCCAGTGTACTTTTTGCTGCTACTTTGTCCAGCAAAGGGTATAAGGCTACAGCTCTGACAGGAGGACAAGCTGGCATAATAACAGATGATAATTTTGGAAATGCAGAAGTTATAAATGTAGACCCTTCAAGGATTTTAGATATATTAAAAGATGGAGTAATACCCGTGGTAGCAGGTTTTCAAGGAATTACTCAAAAGGGTGAACTAACCACATTAGGGAGAGGGGGAAGTGATACTACAGCAGCGCTTTTGGGAGTAGCGTTAAAGGCTGAAGCTGTCGAAATATATACGGACGTGGATGGAATAATGACTGCAGATCCAAGAATTGTATCGGCAGCACACGTCATAGATAGAATAAGCTATAATGAGGTCTTCCAGTTTGCTGAACAAGGCGCAAAGGTGGTTCACCCGAGGGCTGTAGAAATAGCTATGAGGGGTAATATACCATTAATTATAAAAAATACCATGTCTGACGGCGGAGGGACAATAATAACTAATTATAGCGATGCCTACGCCAGCATATATGAAATAAATAAGCTGGTGACAGGAATAGCAAACATGAATAACAGGGTCCAGATTGTGATTGAAGATAAAGGGAACGTGGAGGATATATTTGCAAAGATTGGAGAGGAAGGAATTAGTATTGATTTGATAAATATTTTCCCTGATAAACAAGTTTTTACTATCTCCGATTCTGATTTTGAAAAACTCAGGAACCTTTTTGAGAGGCTTGGCGTAAAATATTCTTATAGAAGCAACTGTGCCAAAGTTTCTATTATAGGCAATAGAATAAGAGGAGTCCCTGGAGTAATGGCCAGAGTGATTAAGGCTTTGTCCAGCCGTGGTATTGAAATATATCAAACAGCGGACTCCCACAACACAATATCCTGTCTTGTAAGTCAGGATAAGGTAGAAGATGCCATAAGAGTGCTGCACGAAGAATTTGGACTTTGAAGGATGCATACTCTCCTTCTTTTTTTTTATACTAATATGTAGGAGAGTGATACAAATGAAGTTTATGAATGAAGAAGGGACAGATCAACCTCAAACCCTTCCTCCAATTCAGGAAAATATAAAAAATTTAGGGCAAACCAACGTACCTAATTTCGAAAGTGATATTCATTGTTTAACCATAATAGGTCAGATAGAAGGACATATGGTTCTTCCCCCACAGAATAAGACTACGAAATATGAGCATATAATTCCTCAGCTGGTAGCCATAGAGGAAAACCCAAATATAAAAGGGGTACTCATACTTTTAAACACCGTCGGTGGAGATGTGGAAGCAGGGTTAGCCATCGCAGAGATGATTGCAAGCCTTTCCAAACCCACGGTCTCGATTGTACTGGGAGGAGGTCATAGCATTGGTGTCCCGCTGGCTGTTTCTGCTAATTACTCTTACATAGTTCCCAGTGCTACGATGACTATTCATCCAATCAGAATGACTGGACTTGTAGTGGGAGTCCCTCAGACTTTTGATTACTTTAACAAGATGCAAGACAGAATAGTAGAATTCATTGTCAGAAATTCAAAAATAAAAAGAGACACCTTTATGAGTTTAATGCTAAAAACGGGAGAACTTGCCAACGACATTGGAACAATACTTGTGGGTAAAGAAGCCGTCGATTATGGATTGATAGATGAAATCGGGGGGATAAAGGAGGCTTTAAAGAAGCTACATCAACTGATTGAGAAAAAAGAAAAGGAAGGAGTATTTTGAAACATGCTCTACACCATAATTCCCTACGAGGTAATTTTCGAAAAAAAAGAGGAATATACTGTCATGAATTATTCAGAATTAAAATTAGGTAATAAGACTCTTTTAGTTGAAAGGCTTTCTGAAGGGAAATATCTTATACGTAACATGTTTTCTACCAATCCCTATGATTATCTTGATAAAAGTTATTCTCCCGGGAATATTATCTTTTTATAGATGGGTTTTACACACTCATCTATTTTTTTGTTGCTATTTTGAAGGATTAATACTAAAATCTTTATAGGAGAAGAAATTTTTAGCTAGGTGATACATATGATAGATAGAAAAAATAAAAAACAAAAACCAGTAAAAGAAGAAATCATGGGGATAATCTTTTTGGCTTTTACTCTTATCTCTTTTTTGAGCCTTTATACCGATTCAACAGGCATAATAGGTAAACATATAGGTACTTTTCTAAAAGGCTTTTTGGGGACAGGTTCCTATGTGTTTTCAGCACTACTTTTAATTTTTGCTCTGATGTTTTTATTTGCAAGTAAGGATTTCATAAAACTTCACAGGTCCATGGCGCTTTTAGGGTTGTTTCTCATGTTTATAAGTTTGAATCAACTTTATTACTTTCCTATACTTACGAATTTTAAAGATTATATCTCTGTATCTTATATAAGCGGAATCAATAACACAGGTGGAGGGGTTATCGGCGGGTTAATAGTGTATTTTTTTGTCAAGATGGTAGGAATAGTTGGAAGTTATATATTGCTAATATCGTTTACTGCTATTTTTACAGTACTTGTAACAGATATTTCTATTGTAAGTCTGATAAAAAGCTCGTATGAAAAATTAATGGTAAAAAAGGAAAACCTCATACATAATAAAAAACATGAAAAAGAAAAAAAGTCTGTTAAGATAGAGCCTGTAGAAGAACCAGTGCAGTCTTTCTACGAAGCGGAAAATGAGGATAAAAACATTGGGAAACCAATTGAAATAGTAGAGCAGATAGAGGAAGAAAGAAAGGTGTATGAAAGACCCTCTCTGGCAAAAGAAGATGGAGAATATACTCCCCCTCCAATTACCCTATTAAAAGAGGCGATTCCTTCACCGAAAGTAAAGAACGAATTGCTTTTTGAAAAAGCTAAAAGGATAGAAGAAACATTGAGGAATTTCGGTATAGAAGCTAAAGTGGTTCAGGTTACAAAGGGACCTGCCATAACCCGTTTTGAACTGCAGCCCAGTGCAGGAGTTAAGGTAAGCAGAATTGTGAGTTTAACAGATGACTTAGCCTTGAGCTTAGCGGCTCCTTCTGTGAGGATAGAAGCACCCATTCCTGGAAAGTCTGCTATTGGAATTGAGGTTCCAAATGAAAAGATAACTCCTGTATATTTAAGGGAAGTTATTGACAGCAGGAAATTTAGAAGTTTCAAGTCGGAACTTGCCATCGGATTGGGAAAAGATATAGCCGGGAATATAATCATAGCAGACCTTGGGAAAATGCCACACCTTTTGATCGCAGGAGCAACAGGCTCAGGGAAGAGTGTTTGCATAAATTCTTTGATAGTAAGTCTCCTTTACAAGGCTTCTCCGCAACAGGTAAAAATGATTCTAATAGATCCAAAAGTGGTTGAACTCAACATTTATAATGGAATTCCTCATCTTCTTACTCCTGTTGTGACAGATCCCAAAAAGGCAGCCGGGGTTTTAAACTGGGCTGTACAGGAGATGATAAGAAGATATAAAATTTTTGCAGAGGCTGGAGTAAGAGATATAGAAAGTTATAATGAAAAGTATAAAGAAGAAAGACTTTATAAAATAGTCATAATAATAGATGAGCTCTCTGACCTGATGATGGTATCTCCTGCAGAAGTTGAAGAGTATATATTCAGACTTGCTCAAATGGCAAGAGCCGCAGGTATCCATTTGGTAATCGCAACTCAAAGGCCCTCTGTAGATGTGATAACGGGAGTAATAAAGGCGAATATACCTTCAAGGATATCTTTTGCTGTTTCTTCCCAAATAGACTCCCGTACCATTTTAGACATGGCAGGGGCGGAAAAACTTTTAGGGAAAGGTGATATGCTATTTGACCCTATTGGGGCTTCGAAGCCCATAAGAGTCCAGGGAGCTTTTATTTCAGAAGAAGAAGTAGAAGCGGTAGTAAACTTTTTAAAGGAAAATTATAATCCTCATTACCAAGAAATCAAGATTGAAGAAAAATTGAACGGCAAAGCTTTAGAAGAGGAGGAAGACGAACTTCTGGAAGATGCAATTTCTGTCATTTTGGAAACCGGTCAGGCTTCTATTTCTCTTCTTCAGAGGAAACTCAGGATAGGATATGCTAGAGCTGCCAGAATCATAGACCAATTAGAACAAAAAGGTATAATAAGCGGTTATGACGGTGCAAAACCCAGACAAATACTCATGTCTAGGGAAGAAATACAAAAGCTTTTAGAAAGGAAGTCGATATGAAAAACGTTGGCCTAATATCGCTAGGTTGCCCTAAAAATAGCGTGGATTCAGAAAAAATGCTTTTCTTACTTAAAGAAAATGGGTATAACATAGTAAGCGATGAAAGGAAAGCAGATATTATCATAGTAAATACCTGTGCCTTCATTGAAGATGCTAAAAAAGAATCCATTGAAACTATAATACAGATGGGACAATTGAAGAAAAAAAGATTAAAATATTTGATTGCTACTGGTTGTCTTTCAGAAAGATACAATAAAGAATTAATGAAAGAACTGCCAGAGCTAGATGCAGTTATAGGGACTGGAGACTTTACTGAAATTGTAAAGGTAATTGAAAAACTAAAAAGAGGAGAAAAAGTGTTAAAATACGGTCATCCTGACCTTTTAAAAGATGAGGGTATTTCCAGGGTTTTAACTACTCCCCCTTATTATGCCTACTTGAAAATTGCAGAAGGCTGTAGCAATGCCTGTTCTTTTTGTATAATTCCAAAACTTAGAGGCAAATACAGAAGTAGAAAGATTGAGGATATTCTTAAAGAGGCAGAAGAACTCGTAAAAAGGGGAGTAAAGGAACTTATACTGATTGCTCAAGATACTACTAAATACGGAATAGACCTTTATAAAAAACCTGTACTCCCTGAGCTTTTGCGTGAGTTAGCTAAAATTGAAGGAGTTAAATGGATTAGGCTTCTTTATGCGTATCCTGACAGCGTAACAGATGAATTGATAGAAGAGATAAAAAAGAATGAAAAAGTAGTGAAATATATAGATATTCCTCTTCAGCATTCCAGCGAATCTGTCTTAAGAAGGATGAATAGAGGTACAACAAGGGATAAAATAGAGGAGGTTATATCAAAGTTAAGAAGTATACCGGGAATGGTAATAAGAACCACCTTCATAGTTGGGTTTCCTGGGGAAACCGAGGAAGAATTCGAAAACTTGAAAAGATTTTTAATAGACAAAAGATTTGAAAGGGTTGGTGTGTTTACTTATTCGAGGGAAGAAGGTACGAAAGCTTACTACATGAAACCTCAAATAAAAAGAAGTGTGAAACTTAAAAGGCAGAGAGAATTAATGGAAATTCAGCAAAAAATATCTTATGAATTCAACTTTTCAAAAATAGGTTCCAGATTAGAAGTGATGATCGAGGGATTCGAAGACGGAATTTATTATGGCAGAAGCTATATGGATGCTCCAGAAATAGATGGAATTGTATATGTAAAAAGCAATAAAAAGCTTTTGCCCGGAGACTTCATATCTGTTACTATAAAAGATGCATTTGAATATGACCTTTTGGGGGAATATTAATGAACTTAGCCAATAAACTCACGATGTCACGGCTTTTCTTAATACCCATTTTTATGGTGTTTTTGTTGATAAAAATTCCATACGGTGATTTTTTAGCTGCATTTTTCTTCACTATTGGCGCCATCACCGATAAATTGGATGGATATGTGGCGCGAAAATACAGACAAATAACTAATTTTGGAAAATTTATGGATCCTTTGGTCGATAAAATAATGGTTACTTCTGCACTTATTGCTTTAGTTCAAATGGGCAGGATCCCCAGTTGGATAGTAATAATCATAATAGCAAGAGAATTTTTAATAACGGGAATAAGGACATTGGCAGCAGATAAGGGAATTGTAATAGCAGCCAGTAATTACGGGAAATATAAAACTACTTTTCAGATGATTGCAGTTATTGCATTAATGCTTAACAACTATCCTTTTAGTCTCATCCATTTTCCTTTTGATATGATAATGGTATACACAGCTTTAATTTTGACAATATACTCTGGCGTCGATTATATAATAAAATCAAAAAACCTTTTTAAAGATTAAATACAAAGAGGTGTTCTTATGAAGGGAGAAATAATTTCTGTAGGAACAGAACTTTTACTGGGACAAATTATTAACACAAATGCTAAATACCTGTCCGAAAAGCTTGCTCTTTTGGGAATAGATGTATATTTTCATACCAATGTAGGAGACAATGAGGACAGACTTAAGCAATGCCTAAAAATTGCTTACGAAAGGTCAGAACTAATAATAACTACGGGAGGTCTCGGTCCCACTGTCGATGACATAACAAAAGAGACTATCGCCTCCTTTTTAAATCTACCCCTTGTAGAAAATAAAGAGGCAAAACAAGAAATAATAAATTTTTTTGAAAGAATAGGGCAAAAACCCACTGAAAACAATTTTAAGCAGGCTTTTTTCCCGGAAGGTTCAAGGATTTTACCCAATAGGAATGGAACTGCTCCGGGATTCATTCTTGAAAAATCGGGGAAAATTTTTGTCGTTTTGCCGGGTCCTCCTTCTGAACTCATACCCATGTTTGAAGAACATGTATATCCCTATTTAAAGAATTTCACTAAAGAAACTATAAAATCTAGAGTATTAAAAATATTTGGCATTGGAGAGTCAAAAGTAGAAGAGATGGTAAAACCTTTGCTTCAAGGAAGCAATCCTACTGTAGCTCCGCTTGTGGGGGACGGATATGTAACGCTTAGGATAACTGCAAAAGGGTTAGAAGGAAATGTAAATACGATGATAAAAGAAGTAGAAAGCAAGATAAGGGAAATTTTAGGTGAATATATCTACGCTGTAGATGACGAGGACATGGAAGAAGTTGTAGTAAAGTTGTTGCAGATGAAAGGGCTTTCGCTCGCTACCGCTGAATCTTGTACAGGGGGCCTTTTGGCAAAAAAAATAACAGACGTTCCTGGTGCCTCTAAAGTTTTTGGATTTGGTGTAGTGACTTACAGCAATGTAGCAAAGGAAAAAATATTAGGGGTTGACAAAAAGACGTTAGAATCTTACGGTGCAGTAAGCCCCGAAACTGCAAAAGAGATGGCTGAAAAAGTGAGGTCTCTGGCAAACGCGGATTTAGGCCTTTCCACAACTGGTATTGCTGGCCCATCAGGAGGGACCCCTGAAAAACCTGTAGGATTAGTATATGTAGGTTTTGCTACACCGCAGAAGACTTATATAAAAAAACTGATGTTAAGTGGTGACAGGGATAGAATTCGCACAAGAGCTATGCTTCATGCTCTTGACATGGTAAGAAGGTATCTTGAAGGAAAACAAATTGATTAGTATAATAATTTTAATATGGAGAGGGGAACAAAATTTTATCAGGAGGTAAAAATTGATGATTGAGAAACAAAAGGCTTTAGAAATTGCTATTAACCAAATAGAGCGGCAATTTGGAAAGGGAGCCATAATGAGGCTCGGCGATACTGCCAAATTAAACGTAGAAGTAATACCAACAGGCTCAATCGAGCTGGATATAGCATTGGGAGTTGGAGGTATACCCAGGGGTAGGATAATTGAGATTTTTGGACCTGAATCTTCTGGAAAGACCACCTTAGCCCTCCACATGATAGCAGAAGCTCAAAAAATGGGAGGTACAGGAGCCTTCATAGATGCTGAGCATGCTCTTGACCCTGTATATGCTCAAAAACTTGGTGTAAATATAGAAGACCTCCTTGTATCTCAACCTGACACTGGAGAACAAGCTCTTGAGATAGCAGAAGCTTTGGTAAGAAGTGGTGCGGTAGATATAATCGTAATAGATTCTGTTGCAGCTTTAGTGCCCCGAGCCGAAATAGAAGGAGAAATGGGAGACAGTCACGTAGGTCTTCAAGCCAGACTCATGTCACAGGCCTTGAGGAAATTAGCAGGAGTAACCAGCAAATCCAAATCTATAGTTGTATTTATAAATCAGCTAAGAGAAAAAGTAGGAGTAATGTTTGGAAATCCTGAAACTACCCCTGGTGGAAGAGCATTAAAATTTTATGCTACTATAAGGCTTGATGTTAGAAAGGTTGATAACATAAAACAAGGGAATGAAATTGTAGGAAGTAGAACTCGCGTGAAGGTCGTAAAAAACAAAATCGCACCTCCTTTTAAACAAGCAGAATTTGATATAATGTATGGAGAAGGGATATCAAAAGAAGGAAGTATACTCGATTTGGGTGCAGCCCTTGATATAATAGAAAAAAGCGGTTCTTGGTATTCTTATAAGGACATAAAATTAGGCCAAGGAAGGGAAAATGCAAAGCAATTCTTAAAAGAAAATAAAGAAATAGCTGAGGAGATTGAAAGAAAAATCAGGGAAAATTTTAATCTTGCCTATAATAAGATAAAATCAACACCTGATAACCTATTAGAATAGCCCCTGCAAGGGGTTATTTTATTAGCGAGGGGAAGAAAATGGTTATTACTGGAGTGATAAAAAGAAAAAAAGATTCTAAGTATGATGTATTTATTGATGGGGAATATTCTTTTACTTGCGATATAGAAGCACTTCTTGTGCTGGGTATTGAAGAAGGAAAAGAAATAAATAATGAACAGTATAAATATTATGTAAACTATATTGAAAGCAAAAATGCCAAAGACTATGCTTTTAGACTTTTATCAAAAAGAATACTCACTGAAAAGCAACTTATAGATAAGCTTAAACTAAAAGGTTTTTCAGAAGAAGCTATAGACAAAGCTTTATTGAAGGCAAAAGAGTATAATTATATAAACGACAAGAACTATGCAAAACTTTTCGTAGAAGAAAAGATTAGGAATCAATACAGTCGAAGAAGGATATACCACGAACTCATAAAAAGAGGTATCAAAAAAGATATAATAGAAGAGGTATTGGAGACCTTATACCCATTTGAAAAAGAAATAGAAGTAATAAAACAAATCATTCAGAAGAAAAGAAAATCCTATGACGAGGTTCAAAAATTAAAGAGATATTTATACACAAATGGCTTTGAGATTGAAAATATTGAAAAGGCTTTAAACTTGACATAATTTTGTAAAGGGTCTAAAATAGAATATGAAACATGTACTTAAGGAGGTGTAGGAATATAAGCCATGTTGAATTGATAATCACAGCACTTATTGCAATACTAGTCGGCTTTCTAGCAGGTTTTCTGGTGCGTAAGGTAATTGCCGAATCCAAGATAAAAAGTGCAGAAACTCTAGCCAGAACCATACTAGAAAGTGCCCGAAAGGATGCGGAGAATAAAAAGAGAGAAGCCTTGCTGGAAGCAAAAGAAGAAATTCACCGATTAAGAGCGGATTTTGAAAAAGAAGTAAGAGATAGAAGAGGAGAACTACAGAGACTTGAAAAAAGGCTTCTTCAGAAAGAAGAGTTGCTTGAAAAAAGGGCTGAAAGCCTTGAACAAAAAGAGAATTTGTTAGAACAAAAGCAAAAAGAAATTCAGCAGCTGGAAGAACAGATAACTCTTCTTCATAAAAGACAATTAGAGGAGTTAGAGAGGATTTCAGGACTTACTCAGGAAGAAGCGAAAAATATCTTATTAGAGAGTGTGCAAAAAGAGATACAGCACGATATGGCAGTAATGATCAAGGAAATGGAGAACAAAGCTAAAGAAGAAGCTGAGAAAAGAGCAAGGGAAATTGTAGGGCTAGCTATACAACGCTGTGCGGCAGATCATGCTGCTGAAACAACTGTATCGGTCGTTACTCTTCCTAATGATGAAATGAAAGGTCGGATAATAGGTAGGGAAGGTAGAAACATAAGGACTATTGAAACCCTAACAGGTATTGATTTAATAATCGATGATACTCCTGAAGCCGTAGTAATTTCTGGTTTTGACCCAATAAGAAGAGAAATTGCAAGAATTGCCCTTGAGAAACTGATCGAAGACGGAAGAATACACCCAGCAAGGATAGAGGAAATGGTAGAAAAAGCCAAAAAAGAAGTAGACAATATGATAATAAAAGCTGGAGAAGAAGCTGCTTTTGAGGTAGGAGTTCATGGTTTACATCCAGAGCTTATAAAACTTCTGGGCAGACTTAAATTTAGGACCAGCTATGGCCAAAATGTCCTTAAACATTCTATAGAGGTAGCTCATCTTGCAGGCCTTATGGCTTATGAACTAGGAGCAGATGCTTCTATTGCCAAAAGGGCTGGGCTTTTACACGATATAGGAAAGGCTGTTGACCATGAAGTGGAAGGGCCCCATGTAATGATAGGGGCAGAGCTTGCAAAAAGATATCATGAGTCCGATGCGGTGGTACATGCTATAATGGCTCACCACAATGATGTAGAGCCTCAAACAATTGAGGCAGTGTTAGTACAGGCAGCTGATGCAATCTCAGCGGCCAGACCGGGTGCACGGCGTGAGGCTTTGGAAGCATATATAAAGAGACTTGACAAGTTAGAGCAAATTGCTAATTCGTTTGAGGGTGTTGAAAAGGCCTATGCTATTCAGGCGGGTAGAGAGATAAGGATAATGGTAAAACCCGAAATTATAAGCGATGACGAACTTGTAATACTTGCGAGAAACATAAGTAAAAAGATTGAAGAGGAAGTTGAATATCCCGGCCAAATTAAAGTTACTGTAATAAGGGAGACAGTGGCTATTGATTATGCAAAGTGAAAAAATTTGAAAAAAAGCGTGCGTTTCGCACGCTTTAAAAGTTTATAAAATTGTGCAATAATAAAATTGAAGATATTTATAAAAATTCGTCTGGAGGTATAAGATGAAAATACTTATCTTAGGAGATATAGTTGGCAGACCTGGAAGGAATATTTTAAAAGAGAATTTAGAAGAGCTAAAAAAAGCCTATGACGTGGATTTAATCATAGCAAATGGCGAGAATGCTGCTGGAGGAAATGGTATAACAAGAAAGGTAGCTGACGAACTTTTTGAAATGGGTATTTCTCTTTTAACCACTGGCAATCATGTGTGGGACCAGAAAGAAATACTGCAATTCATAGATGAAGAGCCGAGAATTTTAAGACCTGCTAATTACCTCGAAGGAACTCCTGGCAGAGGTTCTGCCATAATAGAAGTAGGAGAAAAGAAGGTTGGAGTATTAAATCTTCAAGGTATTACCTTCATGCCTTGTAACAGAAATCCTTTTTTTGTGGCAGAAGAAGAAATAAAAAAATTAAAAAGGGAAACAAATATAATAATCGTCGACTTTCATGCCGAAGCTACATCAGAAAAAATAGCCATGGGATATTTTCTTGATGGGAAAGTAAGCTGTGTATTTGGTACCCATACCCATGTACAAACAGCAGACGAAAAGATTCTTCCACAAGGTACTGCGTACATCACAGATATAGGGATGACCGGACCCTATGAATCTGTGCTTGGAATAGACAAAGATTTAATCATCAAAAGATTTACTTCTTCTGTACCTGTAAGATTTGAAGTAGCAAAAGGTCCTGCGCAGATAAATGCAATAGTTGTTGAAATCGACGAAAGTACAGGAAAAGCTTTAAAAATAGAAAGAATTAATAAAATTTCTTCACAATAAAGAAGGATTTTTTCATTTGATGTAGAATATTTAAAGTGAAAAAATTATTTTAAGGGGGAAAAAGTAATGGAAGTATTAAAAGTTTCAGCAAAGTCTAATCCAAATGCTGTAGCAGGAGCATTGGCAGGAGTGATAAGAGAGCGGGGCGGTGCAGAAGTACAGGCGATAGGGGCAGGGGCTATTAATCAAGCTGTAAAAGCCGTTGCAATTGCAAGGGGTTTTGTTGCTCCAAGTGGCATAGATCTAATTTGTATTCCTGCTTTTACAGATATTGAGATAGATGGGGAGGAAAGAACGGCAATAAAATTGATTGTGGAACCGAGATAATGAATAACCTGCGTTTCGCAGGTTATTTTAAATTTTAGAAAAATTATAAGGAAAGGTCGGAGAGAATGTTTGCTGATTTGCACATGCATTCAAAAGCTTCTGATGGGACAAATCCGCCACGGAAAGTGGTTGAATTATCAAAAGCACATGGACTTTCCTGTATTGCATTGACGGACCACGATACAGTAGAAGGATTAGAAGAAGCTATGGAAGCTTCTCTTGAATTTGGTATAGAAGTAATCCCGGGGATTGAATTTAACTGTTACTATGAAGGCCAAGAGGTTCACATTTTGGGATACTGTATAGATTACAGAAACAAACATTTTACTAAAAAGATTGAGGAAATGAAAAAGCTAAGAAATGATAGGGCAAAAGCTATGATAAAAAAATTAAATGACTTGGGAATCGAAATTACTATAGAAGATGTCTTAGAATTTACATCAGAAGGATTTGTAGGAAGACCCCATATAGCAAGAGCGATGGTCAAGAAAAATTACGTAAAGGATGTCAAAGAAGCCTTTGAAAAGTATATAGGCGTTGACGGACCGGCTTACGTGGAAAGATATCGCATCACTCCTGTAGAGGCAATAGACTTAATACTAGCAAATGGAGGCGTTCCGGTTCTTGCTCATCCAGGGCTTCTTATCAATGACAGTGTGATTGAAGAATTAGTAAGAGCAGGTCTCGTAGGGATAGAAGTTTTTCACTCGAAACACACAGAAGAAGATGAAAAGAAATATTTAAAGAAGGCAAAAGATTACAATTTAATAATAACTGGAGGCTCGGATTTTCACGGTATAGAAGTGGACGGAAAAGACTTGCTGGGCACGATAATGCTTGATTATAAATACGTGGAGATTTTAAAAAGCAAGTCAAAAAATTTAGATAGAAATTTGACGACTTATAAGTTAAAATAATATTGTGACACTTATGACAAATTTGGAGGTGTAAAAATTGAACCTATCACAAAATGCCTTGCAAATCACTCCTTCTATGACTTTGGAAATAACTGCAAAGGCTAAAAAATTGCGGGCTGAAGGGATAAACGTCATAGACTTTGGAGTAGGCGAGCCGGACTTTGATACTCCTGACTACATAAAAGAGGCTGCAATTGAAGCCATAAAAAGAGGATACACTAAATATACGCCATCTTCTGGAATCATAGAGTTAAAAAAAGCCATATGTGAAAAACTGTTAAAAGATAACGGTCTTCATTACACTCCTGAACAGATTGTGGTATCAAACGGTGCAAAACATTCGATATACAACGCTCTTTGTGCAATTTTAAATCCCGGGGATGAAGTGATAATACCCGTGCCTTACTGGTTAAGCTATCCTGAAATGGTGAGATTGGCTTATGGTAAACCTGTTTTTGTTTATACAAAGGAAGAAAATGATTTTAAAATAACTGCTGAAGAGCTAAAAAATGCTATTACACCCAGGACAAAGGCTATAATCTTAAACAGCCCAAACAACCCTTCTGGGGCCGTATATACTAAAGAAGAATTAGAAAAACTTGCTAAAGTAATTGAAGAGGCAAATATTTTCGTGATTTCAGATGAAATATATGAAAAGCTCATATATGAAGGAGAGCATGTAAGCATCGCTTCTTTAGGTGAAAAGATAAAGGAGCTGACAATCGTAGTAAATGGAATGTCAAAGGCTTATGCCATGACGGGATGGAGGATAGGATACACGGCTTCTTCACTGGAAGTGGCGAAAGTCATGTCAAATATCCAGAGCCATACCACATCAAACCCCAATTCAATCGCTCAGTATGCTAGTGTTGCAGCCTTAAGAGGCGGAGAAGAAGAGATAAAGAAGATGAAAGAAGAATTTAACAGAAGAAGGCTTTATATGGTAGAAAGAGTGAACAAAATAAAAGATTTAAGGTGTTCCACTCCTAAAGGTGCTTTTTACGTAATGGTAAACATAGAAAATTACATAGGGAAAACGATCAACGGAAAAACAATAAATGGTTCCATAGATTTTGCAAACGCCTTAATTGAAGATGCAAATGTAGCTGTAGTACCCGCGCTGCCTTTTGGAATGGATAATTATGTGAGACTTTCTTATGCTACTTCCCTTGAAAGTATAGAAGAAGGTCTTGACAGAATTGAAAATCTTTTAAGTAGAAAATAAAACTTATTAAAGCCCCTGCTATTAAGTTAAACAGGGGCTTTAATAAGTTAAGTTTGCTCGGAATGTATTCAAATGGTATAATGGGGGTGAGATTTTCTAAAGGAGGGTTATTTATGAAAAGGTACCTGTTATTTCTTTCTGTTTTGTTTATTTTTTCATCTCTTTTAACTTCATGTGCTGTTTCAGATGATACATTCAAAAAACTTGAAAAGTATCACTTTACTGCTAATTCAGATCCCACAATAATATATGCGACCTCAGATAGAGTACTTTTGAGAGATAAAGGGGAGCTGGTTTTAGAATACAGAGGTAACTTTTATAAATTGCCTGTATCAATTGATGATTCTAAAGATGGTTTTATCACAGCAGTAACTGAAAATATAGTTATTGCAGGGAAAATAGAAAACGGAAGAATAGAGAGCTTACACCTTATAGATGTAATAAGCGGCAAAAGAATGGAATTAAAAGAAGAAGTCTTGAAGTACTTGGATGCACCTTTTTATTCTACAAAATTTTCTAATGACAACTATTTTGCATATATTAATCAACCAAGAATTGACAAAGTAATAAACGTAATAGATTTGAAAAATTTTAGAGAGTTTACAGTTGATGTAAATACTCCGGTATATTATGCAGTTGCTTTAAAAGAAAATTCAGGTTATGCCATTTATTTTGAAAATAGCGATGGAATATATCGTAAAATTGCCAGTACACCTCCAGAAAAATTTACTTATGGACATTTGATCGATGCAAATAATGAAGGAATAGTTTATATTTACAGAACTGAAGGATCCATAACAAAAGTATACAAAGTACAAAAAGATAAAAATATTAAAGAAATTGCTGAAATTAATGGAAGAATATTCCCGCTCAGGAAAGACAAAGATGCAATATCTTTTTTGGTAAATGAGGACATCTCATCAAACAGATTTGATTCAATGGTCATTGTTAATTTAAAGGCAGAAAAAAAGATAGAAATAAATAATGTCTATCAGAATCTACTAATTGATGAACCTCTCTTTTATGATGACGGTTCTGTAGCTTTGATATTCCACAAGGATAAAGGTACAGAAATGATAAACACAGCCAACGGACAAAGCACTTTTTTAGAAAATTTTGATAAGATCAAGATAAAAGAATTAAATATCGACTTTCCTTTAGACCTTCAAAGAAATTATCCTCTATCCTATGGAAAAATTCTCAAAGTCGTCAAAACGAAAGATTCAATAAAGCTGTCACTGGTAGATGAAAAAAATCGACCTTTAAAGGTAGTAGCAACTTATAATTTGAAGGAGGATGAAAGATGAGAGATGTGTATCAATCTCCATTGGTTACAAGGTATGCCAGTAAAGAAATGGCAAGGATTTTTTCTGATGACGAAAAGTTTAAAACATGGAGGAGGTTATGGGTAGCACTAGCAAAAAGTCAGAGAGAATTAGGACTTAACATCTCAGAAGAACAAATAGAAGAGCTAGAAAAAAATATAGAAAACATAAATTATGAAGACGCAGAAAGATTTGAAAAAGAATTTAGACACGATGTAATGGCTCATATCCATGCCTATGGACTTTTGTGTCCAAAAGCAAAACCCATAATCCATTTGGGGGCTACTTCTGCTTTTGTCGATGACAATACAGATATTATATTGATGGATAAAGGATTAGAACTTCTTGAAAAAAAGCTTCTTAAAGTAATAAAAGTTCTTTCGGAATTTGCATTAAAATATAAAGATATGCCCACTTTAGGGTATACTCATTTTCAGCCTGCCCAGCTCACAACCGTGGGCAAGAGGGCATGCCTCTGGATTCAAGACCTTCTTCTTGACCTTCAAGATTTAAGATACAGACGACAGAATATGATGTTAAGAGGTGTAAAAGGTACAACAGGTACACAAGCCAGCTTCATGGAACTATTTGACGGAGATGAAGAGAAAGTAAAAAAGCTTGATAAACTGGTTGTAGAAAAGATGGGCTATAAAAAGTCTTTTCCCGTAACGGGGCAAACTTATACGAGAAAGTACGATTTTATGATTCTTTCCGTTTTGAGTGGAATAGCTCAAAGTGCTCACAAATTCAGTAACGACATACGTCTTTTGCAACATTTGAGGGAAATTGAAGAACCTTTTGAAGAAAGACAAATTGGTTCCTCTGCAATGGCCTATAAGAAAAATCCCATGAGAAGCGAAAGGATGGCATCATTATCCAGATATGTAATTGTAACTTTATTAAATTCTTCTATCACTGCATCGAATCAGTGGTTTGAAAGAACTCTGGATGATTCAGCTAACAGGAGAATTGTGATACCGGAAATGTTTTTGGCTACAGATGCCATACTAAACCTCTATATAAACATTGCTTCTGGGTTAAAGGTAAATGAAAAGGTAATTGAAAGAAACGTAAAAAGAGAACTTCCTTTTATGGCTACAGAAAAAATTTTGATGGCTGCGGTTAAAAAGGGTGGAGACAGGCAAGAACTGCATGAAGCAATAAGAGTATACTCCCTCAAGGCTATAGAAGAAGTAAAAAATGGAGGAGAAAATCACCTTCTTGATTATATAGCACAGGATAAAAGATTTGGTCTTACCCATGAAGAGATCCTTCATCTTACCGATCCCAAGAAATTTACGGGCAGGTCCTCAAGTCAAGTGGTAGAATTTATCGTGGAAAATGTAAATCCTTTGCTTGAAAAAGTAGAAGAGGTAGAAGTACGCGTAGAAGTTTAAAAATTTTCACCTTCTACATCCCAATATCATAAAATAAACTGAAAATGATATTGGGATGTGGTGTAATATGGGAATATGGCCTATATTCTTTGAAGGTTATAGGATCGATAAGAGAGGGGAAAATGGTACTTCTAAAGAATTTGAACAAAATGATGAGAAAAGACTTCAGGAGGAAGCTTTAAAAGAGTTAAATTCTCTTATCGGACTACAAAAAGTAAAAGAGATTATATATGAGATTTATGCTTTTTCTCAACTTCAAACAAAGAGGAAAAAAGAAGGGCTTGCTACTGACCCTGTAGTTCTTCACATGATTTTTAAAGGGAATCCCGGTACTGGTAAAACTACTGTAGCAAGAATTTTAGGAAAACTCTTAAGAGGGATAGGGGTGCTGGAAAAGGGCCATGTGGTAGAAGTAGAAAGGGCAGACCTTGTTGGAGAGTACATAGGGCACACGGCTCACAGGGTAAGAGAAAATGTGAAAAAAGCTCTTGGAGGTATTCTCTTTGTGGATGAGGCGTACTCCTTGGCGAGAGGTGGAGAAAAAGACTTTGGCAAAGAAGCCATCGACACTCTGGTAAAGGAGATGGAAGACAATAGAAATAAATTTGTTTTAATCTTGGCAGGCTACAAATATGAAATGGAATATTTTTTAAACACAAATCCTGGCTTAAGATCTAGATTCCCTATACAGATTGACTTTCCAGATTACACAATAGAGGAATTACTTCAGATTGCTGAAGTTATGGTAAAAAACAGGCAGTACAAGCTCACAGAAAGTGCAAAGAAAAAACTTATGAAGATACTTATAAAAAATGATGCTTCCAGAGAAATGGGAAATGCTCGAATGGTTCGAAATTTGATCGAAAAGGCAATACGAAAGCAAGCTGTAAGGGTTTTAAACAAAGTAAACATAACGAAAGAAGATTTGATAACTATAGACAGCATTGATATACGTGAAGATTAGCCTTTAAAAAGAAGTTTATAAGCATTTTCGCCTTCAATTTTTATTTTTAGTTCTTGAGCAAGATTTATCTTATCCCATTCTCTATAATAGCGCAGGGGAGAGATGAGAGGAAAGTCACTCCCAAAGAGAATTTTATTCTCTATTCCTATTTTCTCTGTTACTTCATATATCTGTGGAGAATAAAGATATAAAGATGCGGCAGTATCATAGTAAACATTTTTTAAGGTATCTCTTACTTCTGGCATTAGCTCATAAAAGAGAAGACCTCCCCCCCAGTGGGCGTAAATTATAACGTTATTTGGATTGTTTAAAGCAAAAAGATATGCATGTTCAGGTCCCATTCTGCCCTTTCCGGGGTAATAATGGCCTACGAGTTCGTTTACGTGCATCAATATTGGCAGATTCAATTCCCGGCATATAGAAGCGAATTTACCTACTTCTTCTTGCCTGCTTATATCTACCCTCACAGCCTCTGGAATTATTTCTCCGACTCCTTTTAATCCCTTTTCTACGCATCTTATAAGCTCTTTTTCCGTGTCTTTATGGTTTAAAGGGACTACAGCAAATCCAATAAATTTGTCTTCATATCTTTTTACAACATCTATTATATAGTCATTAAACTCCCTTGCAAGTCCCATGTCCAAACAAGAAAATCCAAATACTACTGCCTTATCTATGTTAGCCTTCTTCATTTCTTCCAATACATCCTCTGCTGTTGCAAACTTTGCCTTAGGAGTAGAATGCAATAATTTGAAGTGTGCATCTCTTTCTATATTCTTGTCGATATTTTTTATAAACTCTGGAGGAAGTATATGCACATGAAAATCGATTCTCATATTGTGCCTCCTTTATTTCACTAATTTTTATTTTGTTCCTCAACATTGCCCATAAGTAAATTATACCACTCCTTCTTTGTTTTCAGAAACTTTTTCAGGTGCTATAATAGTATTGATTGCGAATTTTAAAACCAAAGAGAGGTTGATAAAAATGACATCTCAGGAATTTTTAAAAGATAAATTCGGCATTTCTTCAAAAGTTCTCGAATTAATAGAGAAAGCCGAAAAAGCTTGTTTAGATGAATTTAGAAAAATCGATGAAATTGCTGAATATAACCAATACAAAGTAATATATCATTTTCAAAAAAATAGATTAAGTGATGCCCATTTTAATGGTACAACAGGATACGGATATGGAGACATTGGAAGGGATGTCATAGAAAAAATATACGCAGGTATTTTTGCAGCAGAAGACGCCTTAGTAAGGCCTCAGATCGTTTCTGGAACCCATGCTATATCAATTGTACTATTCGGCAATCTAAAACCGAATGAAGAGCTAATTTCGGCCTCAGGTAGGCCTTACGATACATTGGATGAGGTTATAGGTATAAAAGGAG
This sequence comes from Caldanaerobacter sp., assembly GCF_049701115.1. Classification (NCBI taxonomy): domain Bacteria; kingdom Bacillati; phylum Bacillota; class Clostridia; order Thermoanaerobacterales; family Thermoanaerobacteraceae; genus Caldanaerobacter; species Caldanaerobacter sp. The sequence goes on from NZ_JBNATX010000001.1 coordinate 136,135, forward strand.
AGGGCAGAGGAAGTCTTAGAGAATACGGAATAATCTATAAGGAGATTCCTCTTCTTGAAAATGGGGAAATAGACGTAAAAAGTGTAAAAAAAGCCATAACTTCAAAAACAAAAATGGTATTGATTCAGAGGTCAAAAGGGTACGATTACAGAAAATCTTTTACTGTAGAAGAAATAGGAAAAGTGATAGAGGAAATAAAAAAAGTTAAAGAAGAAGTCATAGTTTTTGTGGATAACTGCTACGGCGAATTCACCGAAAAAAAAGAACCTACAGAGGTAGGTGCTGATATTGTAGCGGGTTCTCTTATAAAGAATATAGGAGGAGGGATTGCCCCCACAGGAGGATACGTAGTGGGTAAAAAAGAGTTTGTGGAAAATGCCTCCTACAAACTTTATGCCCCAGGAATAGGAAAAGAAGTCGGCCCTTCTCTGGGGCTAAATAGGCTTATACTTCAGGGGCTTTTCTTTGCTCCAAAAGTGGTCGGAGAAGCTCTAAAAGGTGCTGTCCTTATTTCAAAGGTCATGGCAGATTTAGGCTATGATGTGCTTCCAAAGTATAATGAAAAAAGAACTGATATAGTTCAAGCTATAAAGTTTAAAACAGAGAAGGAACTTGTATCTTTTATCCAGGGAATACAACTAGGTTCTTACGTCGATTCCCATGTAATTCCAGAACCATGGGATATGCCAGGTTACCAGGACAAAGTAATCATGGCAGCAGGGGGATTTATTCAAGGATCTTCTATAGAATTAAGTGCTGATGCTCCTATTAGAGAACCTTACATCGCTTATGTACAGGGAGGCTTGATTTATCCCCAGATTAAATTAGCTTTATCCATCGCCCTAGAAAAAATCTATTCTTGAGACAAAGGATTTTTATTCACGGCTTCCCTAAGTTGTGAATCATCCACGTGAGTGTAGATCTGCGTGGTTGAAACGTTGGAATGACCCAAGAGCTTTTGCAATGTGCGTATGTCTACATTCCCGTACCTGTACATCAGAGTAGCAGCTGTATGGCGTAACTTGTGAGCAGAGTATTTTTTGCCCTCCAGATTAGCCTGTTTTATATGCTTTTTGACTAAGTATTGTACAGTTTTTACGCTTATTCTCTTTAATCGCTTGCTCAAAAAAAGAGCCTTCTTGTCTTTTACGGCCTCTTTTGGCCTCACTTTTAGATAATCATTTATAGCCCTTACACAAGCTTCATTTAGATATATAGTCCTTTGTTTATTTCCTTTTCCTATGACAGTCAATTTATCTTCTTTTATGTCGTCAAGGTTTATATTTACAAGTTCTGATACTCTTAATCCGCAGTTTAAAAATAAGGTTATTATCGCATAATCCCGCTCTTTAAAAGGTCCATCTATAGAGTTTAAAAGCTTTTTACTTTCTTCCAAAGTAAGATAAATAGGATGTCTTACAGAAAGCTTTGGAGATTCTAATTCTTGCGTAGGGTTTTTATTTATAACTTTTGCCTTTCTATGAAGGTAATTGTAAAAAGACCTCAAACTAGCTACTTTTCGAGCTCGGGCAGGGGGGGTGTTGGCCCTTTCATTAGTTACAAAAGATAAATAGGCATAAAGGTCATTTAAATCAACCGATTCTATAAGATCGATGTCCACGTCAGAAATATCTATTTCATCAAAAGGAATGTCATCTGCCACAAGACCACGCCTTTTCTTTAAAAAGCGAAAAAACAGGACAAGGTCATATGTATAAGCTTTTATGGTATTAGGTGACCGGGCTTTTACAGTGGAGAAATAGTTAAGGAACTCTTCTAACACAGGGGGATATTTTAAAGCTTCCATAAATAAAAACTCCTTTCTTTATACTCCAATCTTTACAACCCAGCATCTAATTATACGAAATATCTATTTCGTATAATTACATATCTATGGTATCACACATCAAAGGAAAAATCAAGCATTAAATTAAAAGAGAATCCCTCGCACTACAGCTTGGGACCCTCTTTTTGACGTTTTTTAATTTGCTCTGTGGCTAATCTATCACAGAGATTATTGTACTCATTATCCGAATGACCTTTGACCTTAATCCAGTTTATTTGATGTGGTTTAGAAACCTCCAATAATTCTTTCCATAAGTCCTGATTTTCCACCGGAGTTTTATCGGATTTGAGCCAATTATTTTTTTGCCACCTTTCAATCCATCCCTCATTAAAGGCATTTATTAAATAACTGCTGTCACTATATAAATTTACTTTAGAAGGCCTTTTTAAGGCTTTTAAACCTTCAATAGCCGCTTTTAACTCCATTCTGTTATTTGTAGTGTTTTCCTCATATCCTGATATCTCTTTTTTTACTCCTTTATAAATTAAAACTGCTGCCCAGCCACCGGGTCCAGGATTACCACTACAGGCTCCATCCGTATAGATTTCTACTATTTCATCCTTATTCATTTCATTTCAATCCTTTTGACTTTTCATAGGCCGCAATTACCGCCTCAATCACCGAACTTCTCATACCATTTTTTTCTAAAACCCTTATGCCTTCTATAGTAGTTCCTCCCGGAGAAGTGACCATGTCTTTTAACTGTCCTGGATGAAAGCCTGTCTTAAATACCATGCTTCCCGCTCCAGATACCGCTTTAGAAGCCAGTTTATAAGCTACATCTCTTGGCAATCCCAGCAGGACTCCTCCGTCTGCTAAGGCTTCTATAAACATGTATACGAAGGCTGGGCTGCAACTTGACACGGCCATTGCCACATCTATTAACTTTTCTTCTATCTCCACTATTTCTCCACAAGTGCTAAAAATCTTTCGCACAAGTTCTTTGTCTTCTTCTTTTACTTCTTCGGAATATGTAATGGCCGTTATACCTTCTCCAATTAACGCAGGGGTATTTGGAATAGTCCTCACTATTTTCCCCTTACCAAGGAGGTTTTTTACGTGTTCTATGGTTATTCCAGGAGCTATTGTGATTATTATTTTATCATCTGTCACCTTTTCTCTGATTTCTTTAAGCACATTATCGTAGATGTTTGGCTTTACCGCTACCACCACTACATTTGCAATTTCTGTTACTTCTAAATTATTTTTAGCCGTTGTTGTTCCGAATTCTCTTTCTAAACCTTCTATTTTTTCTCTTACAGGGTCAAAAAGTATTAAATCCTCTGCTTCAACAAGGTCTGACCTCAAAATCCCCTTTATGAGAGCCATTCCCATGTTTCCAGCGCCTATAAAACCAATCTTCATTTTTAACTCCCCTGTTTTTAAATTATTTCAAAAAAACAGTATTAGCCTATCCTAATACTGTTTTTTTGAATTTACTCCTCCTTTTTATCATCTTTCTCAGTACCAGAAAAGATGACGGGCTTTTGAGGAGAAATTGTAGAAATAGCATGTTTGTAAATCAAAAGTTGTTGTTTGCTTTCAGACTCTAATACTACAGTAAAATTGTCAAATCCTTTTACGGTGCCTTTAAGCTGAAATCCATTCACCAAATATACTGTGACCGGCACGTGCTCCTTTCTAACCTGATTTAAAAAGATGTCTTGTAAATTAATAGCTGCTTTTGAACTTGCCATCTTTATCCCCCTTCTTTAATATGTATCATTTAGTTATATTCTATCAAAATTTCAATTTTCCTGCCAAGTACTCAAAAATATTTTCTCTAAGTTCCTCATAGCTTTTGTAGTCATCTACAAAAAACCATTTAATAAAATCATAGGATTTAAACCATGTGATCTGCCTTTTTGCATACCTCCTCGTTCCTTTTTTAATTTTTTCTATGGCTTCTTCTAAAGAAATTTCTCCATTTAAATACTCGACAATTTCTTTGTAACCTAAAGCCTGCATAGATGTACCATATTTATTATACCCGATTTTTAGTAAGTTTACCACTTCTTCGACCAAATTATTTTTTATCATCTCATCTACTCTTCTATTAATTTTTTCGTACAAAAGCTGCCTATTTTTATAGTTTAATCCTATCATTATAGGATCGTACTCAGGATTTTTTCTCATTCCGCTGACCTTCTGGTAATGAGAAATAGGCTTACCAGTAAACTCGTATACTTCCAAAGCCCTTATAATTCTTCTAAGGTCATTGGGATGAATTTTTCTCGCAGCTTCTGGGTCAGTAACTTTTAATTTCTCGTATAAAAAACCTGTCCCGTAAACCTCTGCAATTTTTTTCATTTTTTCTCTGAATTCTCTACTACCCTCAAAATCAGAAAAATTCATGATGTAAACGATAGAATTTATATAAAGTCCTGTCCCCCCTACTATTATTGGGAGTTTTCCTCGTTCGTGAATGTCTTTTATAATGGCTTTTGCTCTTCTTTCATATTCTGCCACACTGAATTCTTGATTGGGTTCTACTATGTCAATCATGTAATGGGGTATCCCCTGCATTTCTTCTTTTGTGATCTTTGCAGTGCCAATATCCATGTATTTATAAATTTGCATAGAATCAGCAGAGATAATTTCTCCATTAAATCTTTTTGCCACATCCACAGCTAATTTTGATTTTCCTGTAGCCGTAGGTCCCACAATTAGAACGATCTGAATAGCCAATTTTATCACCCTTACTTTATTCGCTTAAACATCTTTTCAAGCTGTGTTTTTGTCATCGAAATAACAACAGGTCTTCCATGAGGGCAGGTATAAGGATTTTCAGCAATCTTTAAGTCATCAAAAAGTCTATAAATTTCTTCTTCTGAAAGAACATCCATAGCCTTTACCGCAGCTTTACAAGCCATTGTCGCAATTTCTTCTTCCTTAAAAGAAAGTCTATTTGAAAAATCCTTATCTCTCAGTCTTTCTACCACTTCGACAAATAACTTTTTTGCCTCGGGTTGACCTAAAATAACAGGAACTTCCCTTAACACAACAGAATTATTCCCAAATTCCTCAAAAACATACCCGAGCTTGTACAAAAGTTCTCTTTCCTGATTTACAACTTCCATATCGCCGGGCTGCAATTCGACTACAATTGGTAAAGTCACCTGTCTTGACTGTACTTTTTCATATTTAGATGTAAGTTTTTCGTACAGTATTCTCTCATGAGCAGCATGTTGGTCAATTATATAAAATACATCATCCTTCTCTACTATTATATAGGTGGAAAAAAGTGTCCCAACTATTTTGATATCTTTCAATTTTCTAAAAGTCTTCTCCTCAGGAAGGTACTCTTTTATTTTAGTATCTGCTTGTTCTACCTCCTCCTTGTCTTCTTTTATGAAAAGCGGGCTTCTTTCTTCTCTCTTTTCTTCATAAAGAGGCAAAGAAAGCTTTACCTGCTCACCAGAGGGTTTTTCTTCGACTTTTGAAGTTTTTCCAAGCTTTATTTCCGGTATCAGCTCACTTGATTTTAAAGCCTGTCTTATAGTTTTATAAACAGCTTCGAAGACTTTTTTGTCATCAGAAAATTTTACTTCAAGTTTTGAAGGATGTATATTGACGTCTATAAAGCGGGGATTTACTTCAACGTACAAAAATATTCCTGGATACCTGTCAGAAGGCACGTATGTCTTAAAAGCCTCATCCACAGCCGCCGATAAGGTTTTATTTCTTACATATCTGCCGTTTACATAGAAAAACTGCATGTTTCTATTCGAATAATTTAGGAAATTTTTTGTTGCAAATAGCTTGACCCTTATATCTTCTGTCTCAGATTCTGAAAAAATCAATGCTGAATGCACTTCTCTACCAAAAAGCCTTAAAATTACGTCTTCTATGCTTCCGCTACCAGAAGTTATAAATTGAACTTTTCCATCTTTAATGTACTTAAAGGATGTATCTGGATTTGAAAGGCTCAGTCTAGTGATTACCTCTGTTACGTACATGGCTTCTGTAGCAGGCCTTTTTAGAAATTTTCGTCTTGCAGGTGTGTTAAAAAACACTTCTTTTACTTCAACGGACGTACCTTTCTGGCAACCACATTTGCTTTTCTCCAGTATTTTGCCGCCCTCTACTACCAATCTCGTCCCAAAAGTTTCATTTTCTTCTCGTGTTTTAAGTTCTACCTTTGAAACAGCCGCAATACTTGCCAAAGCTTCTCCTCTGAAACCTAAACTAGTTATATTAAAAAGGTCTTCATCAGTTTTAATTTTACTTGTTGCATGCCTTTCAAAGGCCAAAACAGCATCTATTTCATTCATTCCACATCCATCATCTGTTACTTTTATATAGGGTATACCCCCCTCTATAATCTCTACTGTAATGTTTTTACTTCCTGCGTCAATCGAATTTTCTACCAACTCCTTTACAATTGAAGCAGGCCTTTCCACCACCTCGCCAGCCGCAATTTTATTTACGATGCTTTCATCAAGAAGATGAATTTTATTCATAACACTCCGCTCCTTAGAGAGGCTGCTTTTTCCTTGAGTTTATATAAATATGTGAGGGCTTCAAGAGGTGTCATATTGTCAGGATCACAAGTTGCAATTTCATTGATAAGGGCATCTTTCGCTGAAGAAAAAATGTCTATCTGTGTAAATGCAAATCGAGGGATGGCCTCTTCCATATCATTTTTTACTGATCTATCTCTTTCTAGAGTCTCAAGAATTTCTTTGGCCCTCTCAATTATACTGTAAGGCAACCCTGCCAATTTTGAAACTTGGATTCCATAACTTTTATCAGAACCCCCTGGAACTATTTTGTGCAGAAATATTATGTCGTCTTTTCTCTCTTCTACTGAAACATTGAAATTTCTTACACCCTTTAACTTCCCTTCCAACTTGGTAAGTTCGTGATAGTGAGTAGCAAACAAAGTCTTAGCACCGATTTTTTCATGTATGTATTCAATCACAGCTTGAGCAATACTCATTCCATCGTAAGTGCTGGTACCTCTTCCTACTTCATCTAAAATTATCAAACTTTTACTTGTAGCAGAACTGAGAATGTTAGCTACTTCGGACATTTCTACCATAAAAGTACTCTGACCTGCAAATATATCGTCAGAAGCTCCAACCCTTGTAAATATTTTATCTACTATTCCTATTTTAGCATAAGAGGCTGGCACAAAACATCCTATCTGGGCCATTAGCACTATAAGAGCTATTTGTCTCATGTAAGTTGATTTTCCTGCCATATTAGGTCCTGTTATTATCATTATAGGATTTTCCGGGCCTATATCTATATCATTAGCTACAAATCCTTCCTCAGAAATTGTTTCAACTACCGGGTGCCGCCCTTCTTTTATGATAATTCTGTCTTCATAATCAATAATCGGTTTTATATATTTGTTTATCTCAGATACCTCAGCAAAGGCTATTAAAACATCTATTATAGCTATGTATTTGGCGGTATTTTGAATTCTCACTATTTGAAGTTCTACTTTTTCCCTTATTTCATTGAAAAGCTCATATTCCAGCTCAATCAGCTTTTCTTCAGCGCCCAATATGGTTTCTTCGATTTCTTTGAGCTCTGGAGTCACGTATCTTTCTGCATTGGCTAGAGTCTGCTTTCTTATATACCTTTCCGGTACTTGCGGTATATTTGATTTTGTAACTTCTATATAATATCCAAACACTTTGTTATAACCAATCCTCAAATTTTTAATCCCTGTTTTTTCTCTTTCTTCTGCTTCTAAATTTGCAATCCAGTTTTTACCTTCAGTTGACGCTTTCCTCAATTTATCCACCATTTCATTGTATCCATCTTTAATTATATTTCCTTCTTTTAGCTGATTTGAAGGATCGTCTTTTATAGAACGATCTATAAGTTCATATACATCTTGTAAAACATCTAATTTATAGTAGATTTCCTTTAAAAGGCCAGATGAAAACCTGGACAAAATGTTTTTAATTTCTGGTAATTTTTCTAAAGAAAGTTTTATAGAAATAAAGTCTTTAGGCGTAGCGCTTTGATAAACTATTTTGCTTGCCAGTCTTTCCAGATCGTAAACTTTGTTTAGTAGCTCCTTTAATTCCATTCTGTCTTTGTAATTATTAAAAAGCTCTTCTACAGCATCAAGTCTTTTTTGTATCTCCTCTTTATCAATTAAAGGTTCTTCCAACCATTTTTTTAAAAGTCTGCCACCCATTGGGGTAACAGTTCTATCTAAGACTCCTAACAAAGAACCTTTTTTCGATTTGTTTCTATTAGACTCCAAAATTTCTAAATTTCGAATTGCAGTGCTGTCAAGCCCCATGTAAGAGTCGGCTTGGTATAAAGTCAGTTTATTTATGTGTTTTAGAGTAGTTTTCTGAAGCTCCATAAGATAAGAAAGCAGAGCACCTAGAGAATGTATTAAGGAATTTTTGTTTTCAAGATTTAGTTCATTTAACTTTTTTTCAAATTGTCTCTCAATAATCTCAATGCTTTCCTCGAGCTCTAAAGGTTTATAAGTATTGACAGCAGAATTATTGTTTCTAAATATTTTTACATATTTATTGTTCTTCAGAAATTCTTCATTAGCAATTATCTCAGAAGGGCTGTATTTTACTATCTCATCATATATTTTCTTACCGTCTCTGCAATTTTTTAGTTCTGTAGCATAAAGTTCCCCTGTCGTCACATCCACAGCACAAATTCCGTAGTTGTCTTTATCCTTATATACAGAAACCAAATAATTGTTAGATTTCTCGTCCATAGATTCAGGATTTATTATAGTACCTGGTGTATATATCCTAACTACATCTCTTTTTACCAAACCCTTTGCTTTTGATGGGTCCTCCAGTTGTTCGCATATAGCAACTTTGTATCCTTTTTTTACAAGCTTATCAATGTAAAAATCTGCTGCGTGATATGGAACTCCTGCCATAGGAGCTCTTTCTTCTCCTCCCGCATCCCTTCCAGTAAGAGCAATTTCGAGCTCTTTTGCTGCAATTTCTGCATCCTCGTAAAACATTTCATAAAAATCACCTAAGCGAAAGAAGAGTATAGCATCTTTATATTTTTCTTTTATCTTTAAATATTGTTCCATCATTGGGGTTACAGACATTTTCAGCACCTCCGACTCCTCTTTATTATATCACAAAACTGCGCCCTATAAAGAGCGCAGTTTTATCTTAAAACTTCTACTAATTCTCCTTGCATTGTCCAGGCTTTTGTTTCCGTTATCCTTACATTGGCAAGCTTTCCAATAAGGCTTTTATCTCCAACAAAATGCACTACTTTATTTGTCCTGGTGCGAGAGGTAAGTTTACTTGGATCTCTTTTGCTTATACCTTCAACAAGGACTTCTACAACTTTGTTTTTTAATTCTGCACTTTTTTCAAGACTTATTTTGTTCTGGAGCTCTATGAGTCTAATCAAACGTTCTTTCTTGACTTCATCTTCTACTTGATCTGGCATTCGGGCTGCTGGAGTACCAGACCTCTTAGAGTACATAAAAGTGTAAGCTCCATCAAATCTTACCTTTTCTACTAAGTCAAGGGTCTCTAAAAAATCTTCTTCTGTTTCGCCAGGGAATCCTACAATTATATCCGTTGTAATCGCTATATCCGGTATATTGGCTCTTACCTTGTCTATTATCTCTAAATAATGTTCTCTTGTATATTGTCTGTGCATTTTTTTTAAAATTTTATTGCTTCCTGCCTGGACAGGAAGATGGAGGTGCTCACATACTTTGTCAAGATCTCTCATGGCATATATCAATTCATCTGAAATGTCCTTTGGATGAGAAGTCATAAATCTTATTCTTTCTATGCCTTTTATGTCATTTAACATGTAAAGGAGTTTCGCAAAGGTTATGTCCCCGCCCAAGTCTTTACCGTATGAATTCACATTTTGCCCTAAAAGGGTGATTTCTTTATAGCCCTTTTCAGCTAATTCTTTCACTTCAGCAATTATATCTTCAGGTTTCCTGCTTTTTTCTCTTCCCCTTGTATAGGGAACTATACAGTAAGTGCAGAAATTATTGCAACCGTAAATTATATCTACCCACGCTTTAAGATTGCTGTCTCTTCTTACAGGTAATCCTTCGATCACGTTTTGAGTATCCTCAATCACATCTATCACTTGAACTCGAGAATTTAAAGCCTGCCATAAAAGTTCTGGAAATTTGTAAATATTATGGGTTCCAAATACAATGTCCACATGGGGATACTTTTCTTTTATAGCATCTACTATATGTTTTTCCTGCATCATACAACCGGATATTCCGATTATAAGGTTTGGATTTCTATTTTTTAGCTCTTTTATTTGGGATACCCTTCCTAATACCCTTATCTCGGCATGTTCTCTCACGGCACAGGTGTTAAAAAGCAAAATATCTGTTTTTTCTAAATCTTCTGTATATTTATAACCCATTTCCTCTAACATACCTGCAATCTTCTCAGAGTCATGTACATTCATCTGACATCCATAGGTTTCAATATGATAGTATAATTCTTTTCCTTTATTTTCGCGAGCAATCTCTTCCATTATCTCTCTTTGCTTTTTTAATTCCTCTTCGGATACATAGTAAACATTTCTCATTTTTAATTGCACCTCTCACTTTACGACCTGAGCTTCCTGTAAAAAAAAGTCCTGACCGGCTCAAAGTTATATCTATAAGGCAGTATTATCTGCTCCGTACTTCCTACGAAAAATATGCCATTGTCATTCAAGGATTCATAAAATTTTTTATATACCTTATCTTTAGCTACATCATTAAAATATATTAGCACATTTCTGCATATTAGTAAATCGATGTTTTTTGGGTATTCGTCCTTTAAGAGGTCATGCTTTTCAAAGTGGACCGACTTTTTTATTTCTTCAGAGATTTGGTAATATTTATCGTCTATTTTCCTAAAAAATCTTTTTATATAATCCGGATAAGGAATCTTATTGACAGCTTCTACAGAATAAACACCTCTTTTTGCTTTTTCCAATGCCCTTGTATCTATATCAGTTGCTATTATCGTCACATCTTTTAAATCTATGAATTTTGTCAAAAGCATAGCAATAGAATAGGGTTCCTCTCCTGTAGAACAAGCAGCGCTCCAAACCCTAAACCCCTTCCTGACGATCAAAGGCAACAAATCTTTTTCTAATATTTCCCACTGATTGGGGTTTCTAAAAAATTCTGTAACATTTATAGTTATATAGTCCAAAAATTCCTCGTATAATGTTCTATCATTAATCAATGCATTATAATATTCGTCAAAAGATTTAAACTTTTTGTTGGATATCAAAGATTCCAAGCGTCGCTTCATCTGTTTTTCTTTGTAGAGGGATAAGTCGATTCCTGTAAGTTTGTACACTTTTTTAACAAATTCCTCATAGCCTGCCATAAATATCTTCACTCCTAATTATAGAAAAAAGTGGCTATAAAAGCCACATATACTAATACTAAAAATCTTAATTTTAAAAGTTTGCAACCTTGACAGGTTTCTCAAATACCCCCCGCTTGACCTCTGTTGCAGTCATATTTTCTGCCTTTAACATTTTCGCTATATAATTAACGCCATCCCACGGGTTGACATGGTCACCGCACGTAAATACGTCAACCGCGGCATAGCCTAGTTCTGGCCAGGTATGAATGGTTAGGTGAGACTCTGATATGACTACTACTCCACTTACGCCCTGGGGATTAAACTTGTGAAAAGCCACTTCTCTGACTTCTGCTCCTGTTGCTATTGCAGCTTGGACCATGATGTCTTCAATCATTTCTACATCATCTAAAATCCTGCTGTCACAGCCATAAACTTCTGCCAAAATGTGGCGACCCAAAGCATTCATTTTATCGTGCCTCCTTTACTAAAATTTTGTTCCCATTCAATGATTTTAATTTTATCAAATTTTTTTCTTTTGTCAAGGCTTTTTACATGACAGTTTAATTTTATCAGATTTTTTTGTTTTGTCAAGGCTTTTTACATGACATAACTAAAAATTTTTCTTCAAAATTTCTCCTAAGTTGATCGTAAGTTCCTTATATTCAAGAGTATTAGTAGAATCTTCTTCAAAAGGAGGCACTTCTTTAAGGCTTATCCTGTCGGAAGAGACTTCTAAAACTTCTACTGTTATAATATCCTCAAGAGAGTAAGATTTGATACTCTTCTCTAAATTATTTTTGTGTACGAGTCCTTCCACTCCGGGTTCTAACTCTGCAAATACCCCAAAGGGCATGATCCGCGTTATTTTTGCTTTTAAAACATCCCCCTCACGATATTTTCCCTTTACCTTCTCCCATGGGTCTGGCAGAAGCTTCCGCAGGCTCAACGTAATCTTTTTTTCTTTTTTATCTAATTTGAGTACATATGCGGACACTTTATCTCCTGATTTTAATACGTCCTCCACGTTTTTTATTCTTCCATAAGATAACTCGCTTATGGGTATGAATCCATCTACCCCCCCTAAATCCACAAAAGCCCCCTTTGATATGACCTTTGTTACCTTGCCTTCCACTATATTCCCTTCTTCTAATTTTTCAAACAGTTCTGACCTTTTCCTTTCTTCCTCCAGCTTTATTACTTCCCTGTGAGAAGCTACAATCTTTTTATCGGGTATGTATTCGATTATTAAAAGATCCAATGTTTTTCCCAAATAGTCTTCAAGATTTTCGACCCTTTTTGTGGAAAGATGAGAAGCAGGTACAAAAAGCCTTCTGCCTAAAGCATAAGCAATTACTCCACCTTTTACTGTCTTTACTACTTCTCCCTTTATTATTTCTCTATTTTTATATGCATCTTCAATTTTCTCTTCCCCTAAGCTTTCCTCCGCCTTGAGTTTAGAAGCTATGACATTTCCTTCTTCGTTTTCGACTGTGAGTACGTATAAATCCATCACTTCTCCTTCCTGAAAATTAGAGAGAGGATCAAAATCCGGGTTTAATGAAAGTTCTTTTTTAGGTACAAAAGCTTCCCCTTTATATCCTATGTCTGCTATGACTCCATCCTCCAACACTTTTACTATTCTACCTTTTACGATATCTCCAGACTTTATAGGTTTAAAAAGATATCCTTCTAGAAAATCGCTCATTTTTACCCTTCTCCCTTTATAGATTTGATTTTGTTTATGACTTCATCGATTACATAGTCAGGAGTAGAAGCTCCAGCAGTTATTCCAATCACTTCATGTTCTTTTATCATTTCCTCCATTATTTCATCTGCACTTTCTATGTGATAGGTATTTTTACAATTTTTTTCACATATTTTTCTTAACTTTTGGGTATTTGAACTGTGCTTACCGCCTATTACAAACATAACATCCACTTTTTTAGAAAGGGCATCTGCCGCTTCCTGACGCTTTTGTGTAGCATCACAAATTGTGTTGAAGTAAACAAACTCCTTAGCTTTTCTTCTAAGAACTTGTAATATCTCTTCCCAGTGTTTTTCAATGAGGGTAGTTTGAGAAACAGCACACAGCCTTTCAAAAAAAGGTAGATTTTCTGCTTCTTCTACAGAATTTACTATATAAGCTTTATCGTCGCACCAGCCATTTACCCCTATAACCTCTGGATGATTTTTATCACCCACGATTACTATGTCATACCCCTTTTTATAATATTCTTCAACTATGTTTTGAACCTTTTTAACAAAAGGACAAGTTACGTCGATTACCTCAACACCTTTTTGTTCTAAAAAATTGTACAATTTCTTTGAAATTCCATGGCTTCGTATTATTAGTCGATCTCCTTTTGAAAGTTTGTACAAATCCTTTTCTTCTAAAACTTCTACTCCTCTTTTTGCTAAATCTTTAACCACCTGTGGGTTGTGGATGATTTCTCCCAGTGTGTAAAGTTTTGTCTTTTTCCCTTTTCCTAACTCTTCATAAGCAATTTCAATTGCCCTTTTGACCCCAAAACAAAATCCAGCGTGCTCGGCAATTAAAATTTTCATTGCGTCCCTCCTAAATCAATTTAGCGATTTCTTTCATTATTTCTTCCCCAATCTCTGCCAGCTGCTGAGAAGACAGCTTTGAGTCATAATATTTGTCAAAAGTTATTGGCTTACCTATATTTATAGTGATTTTAGAGAATAATCCATATTTTCCTTTAATACCTACCGGTACAACAGGGGCCTTTGATTTTATAGCTAACATCGCAACTCCTGGCTCTGCCTTTTGAAGCTTTCCTGTTTTGCTTCTTGTGCCTTCAGGGAAAATCCCCACTGCTCTTCCTTTTTTTAAATGATTCAAAGCAGTTTTTATGGCAGACAAATCAGCTGTACCTCTCTTTACAGGAAATGCTCCAAGGCCTGTCCCTAAAAGAAGTTTTAAAAAAGGATTCCTAAAAAGCTCTTCTTTAGCCATAAAATATATTCTTCTGTTAAGAAGTGCACCTACCACTGGAGGATCTAGAAGGCTTATATGATTGGGACATATTATGACAGGTCCTTTTTTAGGTATATTTTCTATACCTTTTACCTTGATGCGAAATATGACTTTTATTATTGCCCTCACTAAAACCTTAGCAAAATAGTAAAACATGTTATATTTCCCCTCTTACAATCTTCTTTATTTCTTCAAATACCTTTTTCACAACTTCTTCTTCGGTAAGATGAGTAGTATCAATAACAATTGCATTCTCTGGTATGATTAAGGGAGAATCTTTACGCTTTGAATCCATATCATCTCTTACTTTTATTTCTTCAAGTACCTTTTCATATTTTACATCTGTTCCTTTGTTTCTAAGTTCTTCGTATCTTCTCTTGGCCCTTTCTTCTAAAGAGGCTGTAAGAAAAAACTTCAGTTGGGCTTCCGGAAAAACTACAGTCCCAATATCTCTCCCATCCATAACTACATTTTTGTCTTTTGCTATCTCCCTTTGCTTGTTAACCAAAATCTTTCTTACCTCGGGTATTTGAGACACAATAGATACTTTCTCTGAAACAGCAGGTTTCCTAATTTCCTCAGAGACGTCTTCCCCATCCAGAAATACTTTTTCTCCCTCTAAAAAAACATCACTTTTACGCGCTATTTCAATTATTTTTTGTTTATCAGAAAGAGGTATGTTTTCTCTTAAAACTTTTAAAGTAATCGCTCTATACATTGCACCAGTATCAATATAAGTAAAACCCAAAAGTCTTGCAACTTTCTTAGCTATGGTACTCTTGCCTGCCCCTGCAGGTCCATCGATGGCTATTTTTATGGTCAAATCCTATCACCTCAAGCTAAATCGGGTCTTAAGTTTTTAGCTTCTTTAAGGTATACGTGATTTATTTTCTGGCTTTCTTCAATATTTGTAAAAACTGCTACTCTAATGCACTTTGACAAACTCCCCATAACTTCCATTTCTTGAAAACACATCATTGGCACATCGTCAAATCCCATCTCTTTTCTTACCGCTTCGGCAGGATAAGCAGCATTAAGGTCTTTTGTGGCACTAAAAAAAATACTTATCAAATTTTCTTTTTTTAAATTGTTCCTTTTCAATATTTCCTCAATAAGAGCAACCGTATCTTTAAAAATGGCATCTTTTGTGTTTTCAGTAGTTGTAGCACCTCTTATGACCCTTATCGCCCATTCTCCTTTCCTATGTTTTTTCAAACTTTATTATACCATAAATGCTATTTTAATTTAACCATAGCGACTTTTTGTATGTTTTTATCTACCCTTATTACAGCATTATTTTGTGGTTCTATCACATTATCGCTTATCGACGTCACTTTAAAGTGAAGGGGCTCCTTTTCCTTTGTTCCATCTATTTCTATAATTTGATTTGGTTTCACTGTAATGGTTATGGATTTTTGATAAAAATTAGAGACCGGTTCTCCATTTATCAAAATATAGGAATTAGAGGCTTTGTCTTTTTCTACCACTTCGATCGTAATCTTTCCTTCCTTTGTCAAGTTAGAATCCAAGAAAACTTGAGTATCTTCTCTTCCAATAAAAAGTTGTGCAACTGCGATACTCAAAAGTCCCATCATTATAAGAATAGCAAGTACAAATTCGCTGTCCATGTATTTTTTAAAAACATTTTTTCTCCTTTTCCCCATACTTATCCCTCCTCTTTCTAGGTATATATTATGCTTTGCAAACAAAAAAATGCAGGATAGTTTTATGCATTGATTCCTGCTACGTACCCTGTAGAAAAAGCGATCTGAAGATTAAATCCCCCCGTTAAACCATCCACATCAATCACTTCACCTGCAAAAAACAGCCCTCTTACCATCTTAGACTCCATAGTAGAAGGATTTATCTCTTTCACTGAGACTCCTCCTCCGGTTACAATCGCTTCTCTTATCGGTCGTAATTCACTTACCTCAAAGGTCAAGCCTTTTAAGACAGCAATAAGGCTTTTTCTTTCTCTTTTTGTTATTTCTCTGACCTTTTTATGAGGGTCTATAAAGGCTCTTTTCAAGATGTAGAGAATGAGATTTTGGGGAAGTAAATCCTTTAAAGCATTTTTTATGTCCTTATTAATATATTTACTGAAATCCCTTAAAATTCTCGCTTCCAATCTTTCTTCTGCCAAAGCGGGTTTTAAATCGATCCTTATTACTACATTCCCCTTTTCAAGGTATTGATAAATGAATCTGCTCAAAGTAAGTATTACAGGCCCTGACAACCCAAAATGGGTAAATAGCATCTCACCGAATTCCTCTTTTATTAGCTTTCCCCCTTGGATTGCCGATACTTTTACGTTTTTGAGAGAAACGCCCATTAATTCTCTTACATTTTCTCGTGTTACAATGGGTACAAGGGCAGGAAAAGGTTTTACTATAGTATGTCCGACTTTTCTTGCCATCTCATATCCATCTCCTGTAGAACCAGTAGAAGGATAAGAAAGGCCGCCAGTTGCTAGAATCACACTGTCGCAACTCAAAAACTCATCTCCCACCCTTATACCGATTACTCTATTATCTTTTGTTAATATTTCTTCCACCTTTGAATTATAAAAAATTTTTACATTATTTTTTTCAAGCATGTTTTTAAAAAAATCTCTCACATCGCTTGCTCTGTCAGTTACAGGGAAAACTCTCATTCCCCTCTCCACTTTTAATTTTAGACCATTTTTCTCTAAAAATTCTATTAGGTCTCTATTAGAAAATTGGTTAAAAGCACTGTAGAGGAATTTGCTGTTTCCGGGTATATTTTCAAAAAAAGATTCCATGTCCATGAAATTTGTGACATTGCATCTTCCATGTCCTGTAACTAATAATTTTTTGCCAAGCACATTATTTTTCTCGAAAAGATTCACTTTTTTACCTGTCATAGCTGCTGACAATGCCGCCATCATTCCTGCAGCTCCACCGCCTATTACAAATACCTTCTTCATCTTCTACTTCCTCTCTCTCAAATGGCATGTGTCATTGTATAAAACTAAAACGGCTTTTTTATTCTCTTTTATATCTACTATATTAAGGGAAGCATTGTCCATCCTAAAACTAGGATAAAAGCTTAAATCGATATCTAACAGCCCCAAGATCAAAGCTTTAATGGAAGTACCATGAGATACTATTAAAATGTTTTTACCTCTATTTTTTTCAACAATTTCCCATGTCTTCTTAAGCATTCTACTCTGCACCTGTTTCAAAGTCTCGCCTTTTTCTATAAAAACCTGTACAGGATCTTTTTTCCATAAACTGTAAAGTCCTGTATAATTTTTCTCTATCTCTTCCGCAGTAAGTCCCTCCCATACTCCAAAGGACATTTCTCTGAACTCTTTTTCCTTGTAAAAAGGGATTTTTATCCTTTCTGCAATTATTTCTGCTGTCATATATGCCCTTTTTAAATCGCTAGAATATATGATTTCTATATTTTCTTCTTCTAAGCGTTTTGCGAGAAGATCTGCCTGTTTTATCCCTAATTCAGAGAGTTCAATATCTTTCATGCCCTGCATTCTGTTTTCTAAATTCCACTTTGATTGGCCATGCCTTGCTATATAAAGTCTTGTAACCATTTTTGAACACATTTCCTCCTAAGCAAAATTCAAATAGAAAATCTGATCTCCATAAGATAAAGACGAGGTCTTCCATCTCCTATGACTAATTCCAAATTCGTAATACCGCAATCCCACGCTAGTTACAAACTTCATAAATTCGCCATCAAGCCACGGTGGAGTCCACGCTCCTGAACGAGCTATGTGAATAACTTGAACGAAACTATCTTTCGGTAATTCTTTCGCTGAAAGCGCAAAATTTATTTTGTAAAGGCTTAAAAACTCTTTAAAATTCTCAGGTTTTTCTACTGAGTAAGGGCCGTAAATTATAAATGCCTCTTTTACTATACCATCTCCAAGAAGTTTCCCTAACCAATTAGCAGAATTTACTTCAAATTGAAGAGACTCAAGGCCGCTATATCCTAAGTCTGAATGGCTGTCAAAGGATATAACTCTTTCACATCCGAAATTCTTGGCTAAGTAGTAAGCAAACTTGTGGGATTCTGATATAAATACTTTCACGTTTTTGTAAAAGGGCAGTATATTTTTTATATTTCTCCAAAATAAGAGCCTTTCAGGAGCCGCTTTGATAGTTTTTTCAAGGTCTTCTCCTCTTAATCTTGCCATTATATATCTTTTGTACCATATATCAATGGAATTTCTTTTGTTTTCTATATAAGAGAAAAACCACTCTTTTCTAAAAGGCACAAAATAATCCCAATCTATTGTAAGGAGAGTTTTTCGCATGTTCAACCCTCCTTGTTAAAAACTTCATATTTAATATTTTATCACATAAAAAAAGGACCTTCAACGAAAGTCTCAGCTTGTTGACAGAATGGAAAAGTACCAGTTTGGCAACAATCTGAGCCCCTCAATGAAGGTCTCAAATAAAATAGTTTAAAAATTTATCTCATAGCCAGCCTCTTACTTTCATTGCTTCATATACCCTTTTTATAGAAATCATATAGGCTGCAGTCCTCATATCAACGTTATACTGTTTTGATAAATCGTATATAGCATTAAAGGCATTAACCATCATTATCTCCTGTCTTTCTTCTACTTCTTTTTCTGTCCAATAGTAGTTCATCAGGTTCTGTACCCACTCAAAATAAGAGACTATCACGCCACCAGAATTAGCAAGTATATCAGGCACTACAAAGATTCCTTTTTCGGATAAAATCTTGTCAGCTTCTGGAGTCGTAGGACCGTTGGCTCCTTCGCACACTATCTTAGCTTTTACCTCATTTGCGTTTGCAGAAGTAATCTGATTTTCTAATGCTGCTAATACTAAAATGTCCACTTTCATTGTTAAAAGTTCTTCATTTGTAATAGGGGTAGTACCCTCAAAGTTAACCACACTTCCTGTTTTATTTACATGCTCCACAAGTCTTTCAACATCAATTCCTCTATCGTTGTAAATTCCTCCGTAAACATCACTTATAGCTATTATCTTTGCTCCCAGTCTTTTAAGGCTTAAAGCAGTATGACTTCCTACATTTCCAAATCCCTGAATCGCTATTGTACAATCCTTAAGGTCCATGTTTAAACGTTTTATTGCTTCTCTTGCCATTAGAGCTACCCCATATCCAGTGGCGGCTACTCTTCCTTTTGATCCTCCATAGATAAGAGGTTTTCCTGTAATTACAGCAGGACTGTTATAGCCGACGATCTTATTGTATTCATCTACCATCCATGCCATGATTTGTGCGTTTGTTCCAACATCAGGAGCTGGTATATCTTTTTCAGGACCTATTATGCTAGCTATAGCTCTTATATATCCTCTACTCAATTTCTGAAGTTCTTCATTAGAAAGCTCTTTTGGATTTACTACCACTCCACCTTTAGCACCACCGTAAGGAAGCCCCACTACCCCACATTTAAAGGTCATCCACATAGACAAAGCTTTGACTTCATCAAGTGTAACATCTGGATGAAATCGTATTCCTCCTTTTGTAGGTCCAAGGGCATCATTGTGCTGTGACCTATAGCCTTTAAAGATTCTTATACTACCATCGTCCATTTGAACTGGTATAGATACCTCTAAAACTCTCATCGGTTCTTTTAAAAGTTCATACACTGAATCTTCTACTCCTAAAAGGTCACAGGCTTTTTTTATCTGTTTTTGAGCAATTACCAGTGGATTTAAAGATTCTGTAGTCATTTCTTTTCTCCTCCTATTATTTATTTTAAAAATTTATTTTTAACTCTGCCTTGAAATGTATACACCGTACTCATCCCAGATACTTTCGAGTTTTTCAAAAGTATCTGCTACCCTGTCTTTTTCTTTCAAACCAACCGCTACGACAAGAGCGTTTACCAGACTTAACGGTGCTACGAGCGAGTCTACAAAAGAAGCCATGTGGCTTTTGGCAATTAACACCTCTTCTGCTACGGAAGTCAAAGGAGATATAAGGCTGTCAGTAATAGCTACAATCCGAGCTCTTTGGCTTTTTGCGTATTTTAAAACTTCTACTGTCCTTTTCGAATACCTTGGATAACCTATACCTATTACAAGGTCCTTTTCATTTACTCTTAAAATCTGTTCAAAAACATCTGAAACTCCGGGTTTTACGATAGAAACATTTCCTCTTATAAGATTTAAGTAAAACCCTAAATACTCTGCCACCACTATAGAACTTCGCGAAGCCACTATATAAATTTTGGAAGCTTCTAGAATTTTTGAAACGGCTCTTTTGAAATCCTCTTTGTTAACTTCATGAAGGGTTTCCTTTATATTTTCTATATCTGATTTCAAAACGTTGTTCAATACAGCTATCTCGTCTTTTTCTTCTGTCATTTCCAATCTTTGTACTGTCGTGAGTTTAGTTTTTATAAGCTCTTGAAGAGCATTTTGAAGTTCAGGATATCCGTTATATCCTAAAGCATTTGCAAATCTCACGACGGTAGATTCACTTATGTTTATAGTTGACCCCAACTTTGCCGCAGTCATAAAGGCAGCTTTATCATAGTGATTTATGATATATTCTGCTATTATTTTCTGGCTCTTTGAGAGTTTGGCATAATTATCCTGTATTCTCTTTATCAAATCATCTGCTCTACCCATACATCTTTCACCTTCCCCAGTTTAAAACCTTCTTCCAAGGCTTTCCTGTTAAGCTCTTCTGTTCCGGCAGGTACCCTCTTTAAAACAGCCATCTCCAGTGATTTCTCACTCACTATCTTTGTAATCTCCGCTATCACTCCTAAAGAGACTATATTAGCAACATATGATTTCCCCACGACTTCCTGTGCTGTCTTTAGTATCGGAAATTTCAATGTCTTTACTTTCCTCTCTTTTTCAATCTCCACAGAATCATCGACTATTATAATTCCCTCCTCTTTTATATCAAGGCTGAATTCCTTATAAGCAGAAGTTGTAAGAGCAAGTACCACATCTGGTCTTAATACTTTTGGATATATAATGGGTCCATCACTTATTATCACTTCTGCCTTGCTTGAACCTCCTCTTGCTTCAGGGCCATAGGACTGGCTCTGGACGCTTATCTTCCCTTCCAGTATCGCAGCCTCCGCCAGTATTATCCCTGCAAGGATTAACCCCTGACCTCCGGAACCTGCCAGTCTTATCTCTAATCTGCTCATTTTGCACTCACCTTCAATCTTTCCACCATCTTCTGATATTCTTCTGTGTATTCAGGAGCTTCTATGTTTAAAAACTCCCCTATTATTATCTTCCCCTCCAGTTCTTCGGGTTTCATTTTCGTCGCTTTGTTTATGTCTACGGAGTTGTCCTTGAGCCACTTCAACATGTCTGCAGGGCTCCCTTTTCTGTTCCTCCTGCCGTAATAGGTTGGACATGTGCTCATGGCTTCAATAAAGGCAAATCCTTTATGAGCTATCCCCTTCTCTATGAGTTTTACAAGTTGCTGTACATGATAGGCGGTGCTCCTTGCAACATACGTGGCCCCTGCCCCTATTGCCAACTTGCAAGCATCAAATTCCCTGTCTATGCTTCCATAAGGAGCCGTAGTGGCTTTATGGTACCTGGGTATTGTAGGAGACGCCTGCCCCCCTGTCATGCCATATATGTGGTTATTATACATTACAACTGTTATGTCTATATTCCTTCTAGCCGCATGTATGAAATGGTTTCCACCTATGGCAGCATTGTCTCCATCACCCGTTATCACTATAACTGTAAGCTCTGGATTCGCAAATTTTACTCCCGTGGCAAAGGCTATCGCTCTCCCATGCGTCGTGTGTAAGGTATTAAAATCCAGATAGCCAGACGCTCTTGATGAACATCCTATCCCTGATACTACCACTACTTTATTTTTGTCCAGTTTTAAATTGTCTATCGCTTTCACTATTGCCATCGTAACTGTGCCGTTACTGCATCCCGGGCACCATATGTTTGGTAACGTTTCCTTACGAAAGTATTCTTCTACAAGCCTAGAAGCCATTTTTTATTCTCCCCTTTATTTCTTCTACAATCTCATAAGGAGTAAAAAATTCTCCATTCGCCTTGTTTATTTTCTCAACTGCTCCATCTCTTTTTACTATTCTGTCTACCTCGTAGTAAAGCTGTCCCCTGTTCATCTCCACTACAAATATTTTTTTGTATTTTGTATATATTTCTTTAAGCCTCATATCAGGGAAAGGCCATATCGTTATTGGTCTAAAAATACCTACTTTAAAGCCTTCTCTTCTTAAGTCTTCTGCTGCCTCTTCCACCGCCCTTGCAGTGGAACCAAAAGCAATCAAAAGCACATCTCCCTCTTTTTCTCCCTTTTCTTCGTACATCACTATGTCTTTCCTGTTGTTTTCTATTTTCCCTACAAGCCTCTTTATGAGCTTCTCTGCAATCTTCGTGCTGTTTGTGGGAAGGCCTTTTTCATTGTGTACAAGTCCTGTGACGTGATACCTTATCCCCTTCCCAAAAGGAATAAATGGTGATGTCCCATCTTCTATATCCCTATAGGGAAGATAACCTTCTAAGTTTTCTGGAATTTTTCTCTCTACGATTTCAATATCCTTATATTCGTCAAGGTCCACTGTCTCCCTCAGATGTCCTATAACCTCGTCCATTAAAATCACGACAGGGGTCCGGTATCTTTCTGAAAGGTTAAAAGCCTGTATCGTCACATAATAGGCTTCCTTCACTGAGAAGGGCGATAGAACTATTATGGAATGGTCTCCATGAGTTCCCCATCTTGACTGCATTACATCCCCCTGCGAAGGTGATGTAGGCATGCCTGTACTTGGACCCATTCTCTGTACATCTATTACCACACAGGGAACTTCTGCCATTGCTGCAAAACCTATGTTTTCCTGCATCAAGGAAAAACCAGGACCTGATGTAGCGGTCATGGCTTTTAATCCAGCAAGAGAAGCTCCTATTATTGCAGCCATGCTGGCAATTTCATCTTCCATCTGTATGAATTTCCCACCTACAAAGGGCAGTTTCTCAGCGCACAGTTCGGCGATTTCAGTAGAAGGAGTTATTGGATATCCGGCATAAAACCTCATGCCGGCTCTTATAGCACCTTCTACTACCGCCTCATTCCCCTGCATTAACACTTTCGACATTTTCTTTCACCTCTAAGTAAATAGCAAAATCAGGGCATCTTAACTCGCATATTCCACATTTTATGCATTTATCCTCATCAATTAGCTTAACTTTTCCGTCTTTTATCGTAAGTACCTTAACCGGGCAAAATTCTACACAAATCCCGCACCCTTTGCACCAGTCTTCGATTATTACTAATTTTTTTCCCAAGTTATCACCCTCATCTTACTTTTCTCGCAATATATATATTCTATAAAAAAACAAAAATTCCTTCATAAACTGCATAGTTGTTATCAAGAATATTTTTGACACAAGTCTTGCATCATTCAGAATATTAAAATTTACACATCAATTTCCCATTTCTTTAGTTTCTCTACTGTTGAATAATCTGTAAGGTCAAAATGAATTGGGGTAATAGAAATAAAACCATTTTTAACCGAAACTATATCTGTCCTTTCATCATTGTCAATTTCTGAAATTTTTCCTGCCATCCAGTAATATTCTTTACCTCTTGGGTCATAATTCTTTTGAAAAGTTTCCGTATATATTCTTTTACCCAGTACTGTTACCTTTACTCCCCTAACTCCTTTTTTAAAATCTGGAATGTTGACATTTAGTAAAGTATTTTGAGGAAGCCCTTCTGACAGGACTTTTTCAATAAGTTTGTTTAAAAAAACGTAAATACGCACATCATCTAAATTCCCCTCCTCTTCTAAAGATACAGCTATTGCAGGAATACCATAGAGAGCTCCTTCAATGGCAGCAGACACTGTACCTGAATAAAGTATATCCGTGCCCATGTTAAACCCATTATTTATGCCAGAAATTATAATTTTGGGTTTTACCTCCATAACTACTTCAATTCCCATTTTAATACAATCAGAAGGGGTACCATTTACCGCGTATATACGCAAATCCTTTTCTTCTTTTACTGGTTTTAACCTTAACGGTTTGTGAAGTGTTATTGCGTGGCTTATAGCACTCCTTTCTTTTTCTGGAGCAACAGCTACTACATAAAAACCATTTTCTCTCAAATACTCTGCTAAACTCAGTATACCTTTAGACTGTACTCCATCATCGTTTGTAATTAGCACCGGGATTTTTTCCATTTTTCATCTCCTCCAAATCTTTTGTACCTATTTTATTTTATTATAAACTAAAAAGAAAGGGAATAAAATAAAGGCGCGTAAAAAGCGCCTTTAAGGGATACATATCTGCTGTCCCGGATAAATCACGTTTGGATCTTGTATTTGAGGATTTGCTCTGATTAAAGCATCTAAAGTAACCCCAAACATATTTGCTATTGACCACAAACTATCCCCTGCTTTTGCCGTATAAATCGTCCTACAAGTTTCATAAGACGGAGGCGGACAGTAGAAAGGTATGCAAATCTGCTGGCCAGGATATATTAAGCTAGGGTCCGGTATCTGCGGATTAGCTTTTATCAGACAATCCAGGCTAATACCGAACATGTTGGCAATTGACCACAGAGAATCCCCCGGCTTGACAGTGTAAATCGTCCTACAATGCTCATAGGATATAGGTGGACAATAGAAAGGAATGCAAATTTGCTGGCCAGGATATATAAGATTAGGATCTTTTATTTGAGGATTTGCCTTAATCAAACAATCAAGGCTTATTCCAAATTTATTGGCAATAGACCACATAGAATCCCCTGGCTGCACTGTATAAAAACTTCTACAATGTTCAGGATGGGGGTGAGGCGGATAGTAGGGAGTGTATCCATCTATCGTCATTAGGCTTCCCTCCTTTAAACTTTCTAATACATGTTATGAACTATAAAAAGATGTGTTACAGGAGGGAAGCTTAAATAAATCATGCAGGATATATCATAAACTCTGAGTTTAGCAAAGTCGAATCAATATAATACTTCTTTGCCCTTCTATATTCAAAAAATTTTTTAGCTACCTGGGGGAAAAGGACATATGTCAGTACGTCTTCTTCCTGTTCGTAATATTCTTTTATCTCTTCTTTTGCTTCTTCAAACTGGGGATTCAAAAGGTCTGCTGGTCTTACTTCAATTACTTTTTCATCACCTATTATTTTTTTCTTTATCTCATCAGAAATGGGAGCGGGTGGCCTGCCGTATAGACCTTTTACATAATCTCTGACTTCTTTCGGTACCACTTTATATCTTTCACCCGTTATCACATTTAAAACTGCCTGAGTTCCTATCATCTGGCTCATTGGTGTAACAAGAGGTGGATATCCCATGTCTTCCCTTACTCTTGGAATTTCTTTTAACACTTCTTCGTACTTATCAAGAGCCCCCTGCTCTTTCAACTGGGAGATCAAGTTTGAAAGCATGCCTCCCGGTACCTGGTATACAAGGACATCTGTGTCGACCCCCATCACCATTGAAAAATCTATCTCTTTACTATGATTCTTCTTTACTTCCTTAAAGTATGCCGCTATTTCAGAAAGAAGCTCAAGGTCAAGTCCTGTGTCATAGGAAGTTCCTCTTAAGGTTGCTACTATGGTCTCCGTAGCAGGTTGGGATGTACCCAAAGCTAAGGGAGAAATTGCCGTATCTACCACATCTGCTCCTGCCTCTATGGCTTTTAAATAAGTCATGGATGCCATCCCACTTGTGTAATGGCTGTGAATCTGTATTGGAAGACTTACTGTCATCTTTAATTTTTTCACAAGTTCGTAAGCCACGTAAGGGGTTAATATCCCTGACATGTCCTTTATGCATATGGAATCCACACCCAGTTCAATCATATCTTTTGCCATTTTTATATAACTATCTATTGTATGGACTGGGCTTATGGTATAAACAAGAGTACCCTGTACATGGGCTCCTGCTTTTTTCGCAGCTTTTATGGGAACTTCTAAATTCCTCACGTCATTTAAAGCATCGAAAACTCTTATTATGTCTATTCCATTAGCAACAGCTTTTTCGATAAATTTCTCTACTATATCGTCCGGATAATGCCTATAACCCACCAGGTTTTGTCCTCTTAAAAGCATCTGAAGGGGTGTATTTTTTATTCTTCTTTTTAATTCCCTCAATCTCTCCCAAGGGTCCTCGTTTAAAAATCTAAGGCAGGCATCAAAAGTGGCTCCTCCCCATACCTCAAGTGAATGATATCCTACTTTATCTAACTTTTCCGCAATAGGAAGCATTTCCTCAGTACTCATACGAGTAGCCATCAATGATTGATGAGCATCTCTTAGAACCGTTTCTGTTATTTTAATTTTTTTATTGCTCATTTTAATACCTCCTCCTAATATATTATACTAAAAAATTAAAAATAAAAAAAGCTTAATTTATTAAAAAACAGGCATTTTGTGTTGATGCTCAGCAATGAGCCTATACACAAAATGCCTGACCGTTTAAAGAAGCCAAAATTTCACATTTGATTGTTATCTTAGTCTTTAACATTTAAAAAAATGAAAGTATTGCTTCTCTTAAAAGTTTTGCCGCAAGCATAGAAGTAATACCTGACACATCATGGGAAGGTGACACTTCTACTATATCCATACCTACGATTTTAAAGTCTTTTAATAGATGAAAGGTTTCTAAAGCTTCCTTAGAAGTTATACCACCAGGCTCTGGTGTCCCTGTACCAGGTGCAAAAGCGGGATCCAGGACATCTATATCGAAGGTTATATATATATAATCCTCTTTTATATCTTCTAAAATGCTTTTTAGGGGTTCTACGACCTCGTAGAGAAACATCTTGGTATGATTTTTAGCAAATTCGAATTCATCCTCTTCCCCAGACCTTATGCCAAAGTGATACATCCTGACCTTTGGATTAAGTTCCCAGACTTTCCTTAAAACTGTAGCATGAGAATAGATTTCGCCAAAAAACTCTTCTCTCAAATCCGTATGAGCATCAAAGTGCAAAATAACTAGATTTTCTCTGTATTTTTTTAGATAACTTTTTAAAATTCCATATGTGATTAAATGTTCTCCTCCTAAAAAGATACCTTTTTTTCCATCTTTTATTATTTTATCTGCCGTTTTTTCAATAAGCTCCAAACTTTTTTGTACATTTCCATAGGGCAGTACTAAATCCCCCATATCACACATTTTTTTGTCCTCAAGGCGCCTTTTGAGATATACGCTGTAAGTTTCAAGTCCATAAGAAGCCTGTCTTATGGAAGAGGGTCCAAAACGAGTACCTGGTTTAAAACTGACGCTATAATCCATGGGTATTCCTACTATAATGATATCTGCTTCTTCATAATTTTTATCTGCCTTCAAAAACTTTCCTGTATCGATAAAATTCAGATCTTTCAATTTATCACACCTCTTCAAAGATATCCTTCACAAATTTGGGAAGTACAAAAGCTGCTTTATGGATTTCAGGCGTATAATATTTGGTATCTATATTTGGAATAGAAGATATATCAACTTTTTCCGGATCATATTTTTTAGACCCCAGTGTAAACGTCCATAAGCTCCCCGGATATGTCGGTACCGTAGCAATATACGCTTTTGTTATAGGATAAATTTCTTTAAACATTTTACTTATCTTATTAATTAATTTGCCGTATATAAAAGGAGATTCTGTCTGAGCTACTATTATTCCGTCCTCTCTTAAAGTTTCATACACATTTCTGTAAAAATCCGATGTGAAAAGACCTACAGCAGGGCCAATGGGATCAGTGGAATCTACTATTACTACATCAAATTCATTTTTGTGCTCACTGACATATTTTATTCCATCACCAACCATTATTTCCACCCTGGGATCATCTAAAGCACTGCTTATAGTAGGAAGGTATTTCTTGGAATTTCTTATAACTGCCTCATCAATTTCCGCTAAAACCACTCTTTGTACAGAGGGGTGTTTTAGGACTTCTCTTACCGAGCCTCCGTCGCCTCCTCCAATTATGAGTACATCTTTTGGATTTTTATGAGTAAAGAGGGGAACGTGAACTATCATCTCATGATATACAAACTCGTCTTTTTCTGTCGTTTGCAAAATCCCATCCAATACAAGAACCCTTCCAAATTGATAGGTATCTAAAATAGCAAGATGTTGGTATGGAGTCTTCTCTACCACTAATGTTTCTTTTACTTTAATAGAAAATCTCAAATTTTCATCCTGATGTTCTGTAAACCAAAGTTCCACTAAAGGCACCTCCAATATTTTATTCTTTAAAAAATTTTTTCAAATTGACAACCTGAAGGTCCCCTTCCCTTCCAAAGCCGATTTTTAGAAAAAACTCTTCCCACTCTTTAAGACCAACGGCAGCCTTTTCAAGGCCCATGTCTAAAGCATGGTTTAGCATAACTCTTATCATTAAATTTTCCATATTTTCATCCTTATGAGTGGGCAATAATACAAAATTAGTAATATAGGCCGTAGTATCTTCAACTTTCATAGAAATAAATCCAAAAGGAAGGGTATCTTCTGCAATCATAAAAATTTCGTCTAGAAAGTTTAGTTTAGAACTAATACCGCATTTCTTTGCTATTCTTTCAATTTCAGGGAAATCTTCTCTTTTTGCAAATCTTATTCGAAACATAGTTCACCCCAAGCTTTTTAAATATTTCACTTCTTCTTCTGTGAGGTAACGCCATTCTCCAGGCTTTAACCCCTTTAATTCCAAATCGCCTATTTTAGTCCTTTTAAGCTCTATTACAGGATGTCCAATGGCTTTGCACATTTTCTTTACCTGTCTGTTTCTTCCTTCGTGGATTTTTATTTCTACCACACTTGTCCCATTTTTTACGCTCAAAAGGCGTATCTTTGCTCTTGAAGTCTTTCTTCCATCAATTATAAGTCCATTTTCAAACATTTGCATTTCTTCTTTTGTTGGGACACCCTTTACCTTTGCTACATAAGTTTTGACAACCTCGTGCTTGGGATGCATCAACGTATTTGCCAGTTCGCCATCATTAGTGAGAAGGAGTAGCCCAGAGGTATCAAAATCAAGGCGGCCAACAGGATATATCCTCTCTTTTACCTTCACAAGGTCTAAAACAGTAGGCCTGCCAAAAGGGTCCTTTGAAGAAGTGATATATCCTGCTGGCTTGTAGAGCATTATGTATAATTTCTTTTCTTCTCTTCTCACAATTTTACCATCAAATTCGATTATGTCAACATTAGGGTCGATCTTTGTACCTAATTCTTTTACAACTTTCCCATTTACTTTTACACGACCCTGTAGAATGTACTCCTCACATTTTCTCCTAGAAGCGATTCCACATTCCGCTAAGTATTTTTGTAATCTAACCATTTGCTGTCACCCTGTTTTGTTTTACACTAATTTTTCTTCGTAAATCCCCAAAAGATTATCTCTTATTACCTTTTTCTTTATCTCTTCAGTGTCAGTAGTATAAAGTCCCAGCTGCTTCATCCTTTCAAAGTACTCCGCTCCTGCAAATGTGTACCTCTTTTTAAGCCCCTCTCTGGTTTTTATGCTCTCATTAGCATAAGCAATAAGGTCTCCTGAAGCTAAATTTCTGGGCAATTCTAAAGTAGGCATGCCTAACGCGACTCTTACACTATTGTGCCCTGCAAGGCATCCTGTCACCATCGCTTCTGTGTGGCCTGTAAAAAGTCCTGATTTTTCTCCTGCACAAAGCAGGTTATCAAGACCTATCACTCGCATAGAGTTATCTCTTGGAGCCATAGAGAGATATCTAACTGAATTACCCTTTCCTCCTGAATAAGGATCATCATATCTGGCCCTTTCAAGTCCCGGAATTTTTCTCAGTTTTTCCAAGGGATAAAAAGGAGTCATCAGTTTTACATATCCAGTATCTAATAGTATAACATTTTCCGCGTATTCTGGCAATGCATATTGCTGACATACTTTTAAATTTAACTTTTCCATGTTTACATCCTCTTTGGGAACTGGAAGTATTACTACCCCTTCTTTTTCTAGTTTTTCTCTTATCTCTGGGCTTAAAGATTCTTTACTAAGCTTGGTAGATCCGCTGAAGGCGCCATATACTTCATCTGCCCTCATCCCCTGTATATCTTCTATTCCGGCTCTATAACTTATGCTTATGCGTGGTCCAAAAGAAGGACATCTTAAAACACACATAGCGCATCCATTGCCATACCTCAAACAGTTGCCCATAGGTCCGGTAGATCCTGTTGTTTCGATAAACACATCTCCATATTCTACAGTATCATCTGCTAATATTATTCCTTTTATACGCCTTTTGTTTTCCATTACCACATCTACAGCCCTTGCTATCAGCTTTACTGTTATACCTTTTTCAAGCAGTAGTTCTCTTATCATAGGTTCTACCATCGTTACATCGTATAAGCTGGCATGATTATGTCCAGGAAAATTTATATTAACATGTCTTGAAGCTTTATCAGTTATCTCTATGAGTTCTTTGCATCCCAAATATATTAACTCCTCAGCAGCCGTGTATCTGCCATTATTTCGCATAATTCCTCCTACCAATCCACAACCTAATAACATATCCGTCCTTTCTAGAAGCACAACTTCAGCACCAGCTTTTCTGGCTGCCAAAGCAGCGGCACATCCTGCCCATCCACCACCAATGACTACTACTTTAACCACGAGACATCTTCCTTTCCAACATCTTTCTAATATCCACTTGAACCTTGCAGGTTCTCATCTTTTGTCCATCTATCTCAATTTCACAACTTCCGCATATCCCTTCTCCACAGCATATTTTATTGTTATTAGATACGGCTAAATATGCTTCACTTTCATATTTATCCATATATTCTAAAATATTTATATGCTGTTCATCAGAACCGCCGCTGTATATGACAGAAATTTTTTTATCCTTTATAAATTGCTTTAAAACCTCCTGCCCTTCTTCAGACAAAAGATCTGCCTCTACCAGAGTTACATCCGAGTTTTTAATGTAATCCTTTATAAAATTTGTTTGTACTTTACCTTTATCCAACAGCACAATTACTTTGTTTTTATTCTGAATTAATTTTAATATGACGATAACTCCGGGTGCCTGTGCTATTCCCCTTAAAACCACAAGGGCTTTAGAATTATGCATCCCTTTTATATATCGTTGTCCAAACATGCCGTTCCAGTAAGGTCCTCTTAAGTAAACTTCTTCTCCTTCTTTAGCAGAGGCAATAAATTTTGTCTTTGGGCCAGTTACCTGTATAGCAATTTTTATAATCCCCTCTATTTCATCTGCCCACATTACAGACATAGGCGTATCGAAAAAAGAGGGGCTAAAATATCCTCTTACGAATACATAGGCTCCAGGCTCGTTAAGATCTCTCGCAAGTTTATTTGGAACCTTGAGAGTTAGTATTACCACTTCCTCATTTATTTCTTCTTTTTTTAATATCCTGGTAAATACTGTACTTCTTGTTACTTTAGCCTTGTATCCTGCCCAGACAAACTCCTGAAATACGCACACACCTTTCCAATTACAATCACAAAATTTTTTCCCCTGAAGCTGTGAACAGACTATGCACTCATTAAGTTCTGCTAAATAGCAGGGACAATATTCTGTCCCTACATCCACGCATTCAAGCCTGTTTGCCAATTTGTTCACCCCCGATTTTTACATTAATAAAATATTCTCGAGGACCCAAAACTATTACAAAATAAAACCCCCTGAAAAAACTCAGGAGGATTTTAGAATCTCAACCCATTTTGTTATCACTCTTTTAAAATTGTACACAAAATCCTGTTTACCCACTTTCTCAAGAGAAATACAGTCTAATTCACAAATTTTCTCTTCACCAATTTTTACAACAGCCCATCCCACTTTTTCTCCTTTTTCTACAGGCGCATCTAACTTATCAGGGATAAAAAGTTCGATAGAGACTCTATCTTTTTCTTCTTCTGCAACAGGTACAATGCATCCCTCTTTTACGACAACTTCAATTTCCTTTTTCTTCCCTTTTAATATTTCTACTTTCTTAACTATTTCTCCTTTTTCAAAAACTTTAAAGGGTTTAAACTTGGAAAAAGCATAGTCTAAAATCTTCATCGAATCTTCCCACATTAAAGGACTATTTAGTACCACTGCAATAAGCCTTCGTCCTTCTCTAGTAGCCGAAGAAACTAAACATCTCCCGGCTTTATTGGTAAAACCCGTTTTTACTCCATCGGCACCTTCGTATATCCATAAAAGCTTATTCTTATTTCTTAAATATCTGTCCCATTCTTTTCCCTCCCATGGTATGGTTTTTTCTTTTGTAGAGACAATTTCTGCAAATTTAGGATAATTCAAGAAAGCGTATCTGGTAATAAGAGCTAAATCATAAGCGGTAGTGTAATGGTCATCAATTCCTATGTCAAGACCCGAAGGGGTGACGAAATGGGTATTATAAGCTCCTATCTCTTTTGCTTTTTGATTCATCATTTCTGCAAAATTTTCCACATTTCCTGCAATATGTTCTGCTATAGCAGTGGCTGCATCATTACCCGAACTTAACATGAGACCATAAAGCAAGCTTTCCATGTCTATTTTTTCTCCAGGGGAAAGCCATATGGATGATCCCCCAATGCTAGCTGCTTTTTGACTAACTGTTACAATGTCCTTTAAGTTGCCTTTTTCTAATGCTATGATAAGAGTCATTATCTTAGTAGTACTTGCCATTGGAAGTTTCATATGCACATTTTTCTCATAAAGGACTCTTCCTGTATTTTGATCCATGACAATAGCTGCCTTTGCAGAAACAAAAGGAACCTCATTGGCATAGGCTCTATAAAGAGGAGCAATAAAAATCAACAAAACCAAAAGTAAAAAAACATATTTTTTCATATTTCAACTCCCCTGTATATACAAAAAAGTGGGTTCCCCCACTTTAAATATCATTTCCAGTAGTAATTATTTGACTTTGCGCTTTTTTTGTCGTCTTCCCTCTGCTAAAAAGGTTTTGAATTTCTTCTAAAAGCTTTGGAGTTAAATCTATAATTCTTTCTAACATAGCACTTTGAGTTACAGGCAAAAGCCTTATCTGTCCCTGTCCTACTACCATGAAAGCTACGGGTTGGACAGATACGCCGGCTCCACTTCCTCCTGCAAAAGGCATGCTTTGAGAAGAATCTTGATCTGACCCCTTTTTATCTCCTTTAGAAAGGTTTATTTCTCCTCCTCCTGCTGCAAATCCAAAAGTAACCTTTGAGATTGGAATTATTATTGTCCCATCCGGTGTCTCTACCGCATCTCCTACGATCGTATTAACATCGATCATATCTTTTAAGCTTTCCATCGTAGTTTTCATGAGGGCGTCTATAGGATGATCGCTCATCTTTTTCACCTCCCTTTTAAAATATGCCATAACCTCATTCCATTAATAATAATATTACCACACCTACTCTTAAATATGCAAATTAAATTGCCTTCAAAAGTCCTCTCTCCGTATAAAGGCATTATATGAACTTCAGGAGGATATAAAAATCTTGCATTGTTGTATAGCGGCATCAAAGAAGTATATACTATCCCCCATAGAGAACCTGTAGAAATAGCAGTACAAGCTGCATCTTCCATTCCAATCCTCAAAGCGATATAAAATTTATCTACAGTCGTCCTCTTTAATATATCCTTTAAAAGTTGAAAAATATCAAGAATATTTATCCTTCTTATGTCTATGTTAAATTCATCAGTTTTTTTACCTAAAAGGCTCTTTTGACCTTTCCCGCCTTTTAAATTTATCCCTAAAACCTTAAAAGTCATATTTCTCGATTCGTTCAACAGATTTAAAGCAAATTTAATAATGTTTACAAAAAATATATTTATTTCTATTTCCAGGGAAATATTTTCTTGCTCTTTTTTACCTTTTACCTTTACCTGGAGTGGCAAGAAATACAAAACAAGTAAAAAGGCAGCTACTGGGAGACCATAAAATACAAAATATTTCATTTTTCCACCTCTTATAATAGCCCCTCTGTAATCAGTCCTTCATATCGAGTTCGGGCAATTCTTTTATGGAAGAGATTCCAAAGTACTTCAAAAAGTCCTCAGTAGTGGAATAAAGAATAGGCCTTCCCGGTGAAGGAGCTCTTCCGCTTTCTTTTATCAAATTGTACTCAAGCAACGTGTTTATAGGCTTATCACTTCTTACGCCCCTTATTTTTTCTATTTCTGCCTTTGTGATAGGTTGATTATAAGCAATTATGGCCAGTACCTCCAATGCCGCCTGAGAAAGTCCCTGTGCTATTTCTATTTTTAAGGCCTTCCTCACCACATCTCCGTACAAATCATTTGTGCACATCTCTACTTTATCCTCAAAGACCACTATATCTATGCCTCTCTCATGTTTTGCATAATCTTCTTTTAAATCTTTAATCAGTTCTCTTACCCTTTCCTCACTAATTTCCAGGGCTTCCGCCAAGGTCCTTATTTTTACAGCTTGTCCGGCAGCAAAAAGAATAGCCTCAATTTTGCCTAATTGTTCCATTTTTTCTCCCTTCTTTTCTTATAAAACTTATAAATATGTCTCCATAAGAAGTCTGCTGTTCTGCCATCACTTTGTTAAGCTTTATAAGCTCTAAAAGAGCTACAAAAGACACTACTACCTCTACTTTGCTTTTGCTTTTTTTCACGATTTCGCTAAACCATATAACAGGTTTTTTTACAAGGTAAGAAAGCAGTTCTCTGATTTTCTCTACTACAGTATATTCTTCCTTCTTTATCTCGATTTTATTTTCCTCTTCTTTATTTCTCTCGATAATTCTTTTATACGCATTTTTTATGTCTTCTATTGAATAGTTAAGAGCGACCTTCTTATCTACATATTTCACATCAGGCCCTTCTCTAAAAAACCTCTGGTTTAGTCGGGACATCTCTCTCAAAATTCGCGCGGCTTCCTTGTATTTCTTATATTCTACAAGCTGTCTTACAAGTTCTTCCCTTGGATCCTCTTCCACTTCCTTCTCTTCTTCTGATTTAAATTTAGGTAAAAGTAGTTTAGATTTAATTTCTACTAATGTGGCCGCCATTACTATAAATTCTGATGTTATGTCAAGGTCCATTTCCTGCAAAGTCTTTATATACTCCATGTATTGGTCAAGAATAAGAGAAATTGGTATATCCATCAGATCTATTTCATTTTTTTCAATCAAATGAAATAAAAGGTCAAAAGGGCCTTCGAAAACTTCTAATTTTACAGTGTACATCTTTACACCCCGAAAGGTTTTAGTAAAAGATTTATAAAATAGTCAAGCCCACTTATGAGAGGCCACATAACTTTAGAAATGATACCCGTAAAAACCAAAACCAGTAGAAGAACCTGCCCATACATCTCATACTGAGAAATAACATAGGCTTCCTTCGGAGGGAGCAAGCTCCAAAGAACTTTTGAACCGTCTAGTGGAGGAACAGGGATTATATTAAAAGCTGCAAAAATTAAGTTGTAGATGTATAATAAATACAATATAGGACCTACAATGGCAATATGTCCAAAAGGCACCATCAAAATTCTAGTAATTATTGCTAACAAAACATTGGAGAGCGGACCTGCCAGCGCTACAAGAAGTACGCCTTTTCTCGTGTCTTTAAAGTAAAGCGGATTTATTGGCACAGGTTTTGCCCATCCAAATTTTAAAATCCACAACATCAAAAGTCCAATCGGGTCTATATGAGCTATTGGATTTAAAGTAAGCCTCCCGCTTTGACGGGGAGTAGGGTCACCTAACCTATCTGCCACATATCCATGACTGAATTCATGAAAACTCATTGCAATCAATAAAGCAGGAATTCTGTATATAAAATCTAACAACAACTTTTTCTCTCCTTTCTTTTATCAAGGATATCTTTTATAAACATGACCTCTTCTTCTTTACTCTTTAACTTTCCTTCTAATTTAGCCTTAAATACCTCATCCAGCAATTCACCATACAAAGGGCCCGGAGGTACTCCCAGTTCTTTGATTTCTTTTCCTCTTATGTAGGGTCTACTTTCAAGGACTCTTTTTGCTCCTTCTCCCTCCATCACTTCAAGAACTCTAACAACCTCTTTTTTTATATGTTCTATTGCCTCTCTTAATTTTCTTATCTGTCTTTTAAATTTTATTTCGTTTTTCAAAAAAATTAGATACTTGAGAGATCTAGCATACTCCTTACTTAGCCTCAATTTATTGATTACAAGATTAACGTCTTCTTCTTCGACCTTATAAAACATTATCAAAAGGCGCAACAAAACTATATCTACATCTGTATAATAAATATCTATTTTATCTGTATTTAAAGGAATAGTTCCAAACAGAAGTTTGCTGATGCCACATCTTATTAATTCTTCTATCATTAACTTTACTTTACCTTCTTTAAGCATTAAAAAAATCTCATTTCTTATTCTGTCTTCCGATAAAAAAGCTATATATCTTATAGCGTCTTCCATTAATGCCTGTGTAACTGGTTCAATTTTAAAAGAATATCTTACAGAATATCTTATGGCCCTAAATATTCTTGTAGGATCGTCTACAAAACTTTTCTCATGAAGAATCCTTATTATCCCTTTTCTTAAGTCTTCAATTCCCCCAAAAAAATCAAGTATCCTCTCCTGCAATACATCATAGGCCAGGGTATTTATTGTAAAATCTCTTCTTTTCATATCTTCGTATATATCGGCAAACTCAATTCTGGGTAAAGCCGCTGGATAATCGTAATATTCCTTTCTCGCAGATATCACATCAATCGAAATATTTCCCTTTCTTATAGTGGCTGTCTTAAATGGCTCGTGAGTCAGGATTTCTCCCTTTATGTATTGATTAAGGGCATAAGCAAAATCTATCCCATTTCCCTCTACCACAACATCTATGTCCCAATTTTCTACGCCAAGCAAAAAATCCCTTACTACGCCTCCTACTACATAAGACTTCACACCTTTTTGCCATGAAACTTGTTTTAAGTGATCGATCAAATCCTCACCATTAATTTTAATCCTCAAAAAACCACCCTTTTTACCTAAATTTTCTCTTACTTTTATATTATATCATCACCCTAAAATAAAAAAAAGCTAAAACTAAGCTCCTATTTCTTAGTTTTAGGATTAAAGATCAAAGCAAAAATGTATCCAAAAAATACAGCTGCAGCGATTCCTCCCGCCGTAGCTGTAAGGCCACCAGTAAAAGCCCCAATTAATCCATCCTTTTCCACTGCTTTAATAACACCTTGAGCAAGAGAATTGCCAAAACCCATAAGTGGAATGGTAGCTCCTGCTCCTCCTATGTCAATCAATTTTTTATAGACTCCTATCCCTCCGAGAATAGCTCCAAGTGTAACATATGTTACAAGTATCCTCGCAGGAGTCAATTTTGTCTTATCTATCAAAATCTGTGCGATGGCACAAATTAAACCGCCCATCAAAAAAGCTCTAATATAATCCATAAAATACCTCCTAAGAAAGTGTTGTAGATATTGTTATTGCATGGGCAATCCCCGGAATAGATTCACCCTGATAGGTACTGGTAGGAGATAATAATGCTCCTGTAGCCATAAAAAGCACCCTTTTATATACGCCATTTTTTATCTGAGAGATCAACCATCCATTTAATACAACGGCCGAACAGGCTGCTCCACTTCCTCCTGAGTGAACATCTTGTGATTCATAGAAAATTTCTATTCCACAGTCTTTATACTTATCAGAAATATCAAACCCTTCTTTATAAAGCAGTTCTAAAAGTATGTCTCTCCCTACCCTTCCTAGATCTCCCGTCATGATAAGGTCATAATCTTCAATTGTAAATCCTGTATCTTTAAAATGAGTTATTATGGTATCTGCTGCAGCGGGTGCCATCGCAGCCCCCATATTGTTTGGATCTTTCATTCCAAGGTCCACAACTTTTCCAGTGGTGGCATGAGTTATATAAGGTCCTTCACCGGTTGAAGCTAAAATGGTAGCTCCCGCACCTGTCACAGTCCACTGAGAAGTAAAAGGTCTTTGGATGCCTTGTTCTAATGGGTACCTGTATTGCCTTTCAGCAGTAGCAAAGTGACTGGAAGTAGCTGCTATGACGTAATCAGCATAACCCCCATCTATTAACATTGCTCCTAATGTCAGTCCTTCTGTCATTGTAGAGCAGGCGCCATAGAGCCCAAAATGAGGTACATTTAGCTGCCTTGCGGCAAAATTTGCGCTTATTATTTGGTTTAAAAGGTCTCCACCTAAGAGATAATCAATATCCGATATTTTTAAATTAACCTTTTTTAACGCTAAATTTACTGCATCTTGAAACATTTTTGATTCGGCTTTTTCCCAGCTTTTTTCCCCATAGGTATCATCCACTAATATCATGTCAAAATAATCCTTCAAGGGACCTTCTCCTTCTTTGGGCCCTACTATTGTCCCTCCTGCAATTATAGAGGGAGGATTTCTAAACTTTACCGTCTGAGCTCCTAGTTTTTTCTCTGCCATCTTCTTACCCCTTTACTTAATTATATAGTAAATTATTCCTATTAGTATTGAAGTGCTTACTCCATATACTATTACAGGGCCTGCAATAGTGAACATTCTCGCACCTACCCCAAATACAAAGCCCTCCTTCTTAAACTCCATGGCAGGTGATACTATGGAATTGGCAAATCCGGTTATAGGAACTATACTACCAGCCCCCGCAAATTTTCCAATGTCATCGTATATTCCTATCCCGGTTAAGAATGCTCCAATAAAAACCATCGTTATAGCTACCAATGTATTTGCATCTTCCATAGAAAATCCTTTTGAAAGATAAAAATTCAAGAAAAATTGGCCTATGTCGCTTATCAATCCTCCTACTACAAAGGCCATAATCACGTTTTTTAAAAGGGTCGGTTTAGGTTCATACTTTTGTGCAATATTTTTATACTCCTGTTCTTTCTTTACATCTCTCTCCATCCTTTTTCTCCTTTCTGCTAAAAACCCCTGTACAATTTTTAACAACTTACATGCGAACATGAAATGCGGCTTATCTATCGTTTATTTTTATCTTATTAACAGGGAAAGAGCACTGTAAAAAATACTTTTAGTTTGTTGACAAACTTCTTCTTATTTAGTGGCATTTTGTGTTAATGCTTGTAAGTCGCATTTACACACAAAATGCCACTTCTTTATTTTGTCAGCAGGCTGAGAGGTGCTCTAAAATTAATCTAATTGGCCATCCGCTCTGTAAGCTATTTGTATATTGGCCTTATATTCTACTATCTTGCCATTTTTCACATTTGCCGTCTGATTTACAACTTCTATTCCTGAAATATTTGGAACACTTTTAGAAGCTTCTTCTACAGCTTTGTGAATAGCGTCCTCCCAGCTTATTGTAGAATCCCCCACTACATTCAAAACTTTTACAACCGCCATACTACTTCCTCCTTCATAGACTAAATTTGCACTATCAGGAATTTTCTTAGGAACATTTTTTAGATAAAAAATAGCTACAATTAGAAGTAGCACTACAACTGCAATCAATAATTTTCTCATATCACTTCACCAACCATTATTAGTATGTGAGGAAGATAATCAATTAATGCAGAAAAAGTGTAGCATTCATTCCAGATGCTACACTTTTTCCAATTCATTCCTTATTTTTTCTAAGACTTTTTTTTCTATCCTTGAAACTTGAACCTGAGAAACCCCCAGGATACTTGCTACTTCCATTTGAGTCATATCCTTAAAATATCTTAAAAATATTACCTGTTTTTCCCTTGGCGTAAGCTTGTCTATTATCATGTGAAGAGTTAATTTTTCTTCCAAGTCTATGCTTTCTTCTTTATCGCCTAATATTTCAATGAGTTGCCTATCTTCCTCCTCATGACTTACGCTATCGTAAAGGGACTCTGCTACAAAAGCTGATTCAAAAGCCATTGCAATTTCTTCTGGACTGACATTGAGCCTTTCTGCTATCTCATTTATAGTGGGCTCTCTGTTTAGCTCACTGCTAAGCACTTCTTTTATGTAAAAAGCTTTCGAAGAGAGTTCTTTCAAGGACCTGCTTACTTTTATTAGCCCATCATCCCTTAAAAAACGCTTTATTTCTCCCATTATTATAGGAACAGCATATGTAGAAAACCTTACGTTATAAGATTCGTCAAACTTCTGCACTGCTTTTACAAAACCTATACATCCTATTTGATACAAATCCTCCAGTTCGTATCCCCTATTTGAAAACTTTTTTACAATACTCCAAATAAGTCCACTGTTTTCTAAAATCAATTTTTCAAGGCTTTCTTTATCGCCATTTTTAGCCTTTTTTATTAGTTCAAGATTTTCTTCCTCCTTCATTCTCTATGTCACCTCATCTGTTCCGTCCTATATATTTTGTCATTCTCACCAGCGTTCCTTTTCCCGGAGCAGACTCGACCTCTAATTCATCCATAAAAGTTTGCATTACAGTAAACCCCATGCCCGCCCTTTCTTCTTCTAATCTGGTTGTAAAAAGAGGTTCCATGGCTTTTTTTACATCTTCAATGCCTTTTCCTTCATCTATGACTTCTATTGTAATTTTGTTATTCAATATATAGGCCTTTATAGTTATAATTCCTATCTTATTTTCATAAGCATGAATTATACAATTTGTAACGGCTTCAGAAACTGCCGTCTTTATGTCGGCAATTTCCTCAATTGTTGGGTCTAACTGAGCGGCAAAAGCAGCTACTACAGTCCTTGCAAAAGATTCGTTTTGAGATTTGCTTAAAAATTTCAGTTCCATCATATTAGAATATTCCATCTTATTATCCCCCTTACATGTCTTTTATAGCTTCTTCAAGGCTATTATAGCACTTAATTATTCTCAATAACCCTGAAACTTCTATT
Organism: Caldanaerobacter sp.; assembly: GCF_049701115.1. NCBI lineage: Bacteria > Bacillati > Bacillota > Clostridia > Thermoanaerobacterales > Thermoanaerobacteraceae > Caldanaerobacter > Caldanaerobacter sp. The sequence continues at coordinate 177,053 of NZ_JBNATX010000001.1, forward strand.
AACTTTTTTAAATGCTGACCCGTGTTCGCTATTGCAACTTTTCCTCCATTATTTTTAACCTTTTTATATCTTCCAATTATAACTCCAATTCCTGAACTATCCATAAAAGTAAGGTTCTTTAAGTCAAAAATTATATTTTTACAATCTTTCTTTTCATACTCTTCATCAATAGTTTTTTTTACGCTTTCTGCTTGATGATGATCCAATTCACCATCGATTTTTACAATCAAAGTATAATCTTTTTTGGAAATTTTTACTCCCATTTACATCAGCCTCCCCTTATTATATTCGATATAAATTTAAAAAATCCTCCTTTTTTAGGATATTTTTCTAAAAATAAGTGAGCGGTATCAAATTCCGCTCACTTATTTTTAAGCCAGTAGTTTATTACTTTACTAAAATTCTCGAAAAGATTGGCTTTTTTGACCTCTTCGGCCGGGTAAATATCAAATTTTTTTATCACTTTTCCTTCAAGCAGAATCTTTACTATTCCGATAGAAGAACTTTTATTCACAGGAGCCTTTACATAGTCTTTAAGTTCGAGTTCTTTTTTAATATTTTTCCCCTCACCCTTTTTCACAACCACATATTCATCTTTTGGTGAAATGGCTTCTACCATGTCCTTTTTCCCTTTTAAAACTTTTATTTTCCCTAGGACTTCCCCTTTTGAGGCGACTTTTATAGATTCAAAATTTGCAAATCCATAATCCAAAAGCTTTGCAGTTTCGTTAAACCGGGTTTCTGAATCTGGTGCCCCAAATACCACAGCAATGAGTCTTGTATCTCCTCTTTTGGCAGTAGCCGCCATGCAGTACAGGGCTTCAGAAGTGGAGCCTGTCTTTATGCCATCTGCTCCTTTGTATCTCCATAGCAATTTATTTGTATTTATAAGGCTGAATTTCCCACCTCTTAAAGAGTCAATTTTATTAGTCAGGTAGTTAAAAATAGAGGGGTGTTTCACAAGTTCTCTTGAAATCATTGCTATATCGTATACTGTAGTCAGATGACCTTCTTCAGGTAAACCTGTAGCATTTTTAAAGGTTGTGTTCTTGGCGCCCAGCTCTTTTGCCCTTTTATTCATCATTTCTACAAAATTTTCCTCTGTACCGGCTATATACTCGGCTAAAGCCACAGAAGCATCATTAGCTGAATTCATTGCGATTGCTTTCATTAAATCATCTACTGTCATCTCTTCTCCTACTTCTAGATAAATCTGGGTACCTCCCATATCAAAGGCATGTTTACTAGTCACAACCTTATCTGTAACCTTAATCTTGCCGGAATCTATCGCTTCAATTGCTAAAAGGAGAGTCATTACCTTAGTAACGCTGGCAGGAGGTAAAGGTTTGTGAATGTCTTTTTCATATAAAATTTCTCCAGTTTCTGCCTCCATCAGTATTGCAGATTTTGCCTTTAAATTCAACCCATCTGCGTATGCAGTATTGATCAATAAGGATATTACAACAAGCGCTGTCACTAATAGTTTTTTTGACATAAAAAATTCACCCTCCTTTGCTGCTATTTATATTTTGCACAGGAGGGTAAATTTTATGCTTTTTAAGCTCTCGGATGAAATTTATTATAAACTTCTTTTATTTTTGAGCGAGATATAAAGGAAAATAGATTATTCCCAAAATCCGTCTCATAACCCAGCATTTCTTGTACAGTTTTTATATCCGCACCATTTTGAATCATATGCTGTGCAAAAGACCTTCTCAATATATTAGGAGTTAATGGTAACCCAGGGCTTATCTTGTCAGCATACTCTTTTATTATTTTCCAGCAACCCTGCCTTGTTAGCCTTTTACCTCTTAGATTGAGAAAAAGAGTACTTTCTTCTTTAGCAGGCTTCCTTCCTTTTTCAATATATTCCTTTAAAGCTTCAATTGCATGACTTCCTATTGGAATTACTCTCTCTTTCCTAGAATGTACAACCACATAGCCACTGGCTAGGTTTACATCCTCTATCTTTAACGATATAACCTCAGATACTTTAAGACCAGAAGCGTACATGAGTTCTATCAGGGCTTTATCTCTTAAACCTTTTTCATCCTTGCCGAAATCAAAAGACAAAAGCATATCTATTTGTTCCATAGTAAGAGTAATAGGGCTTCTTTTCTCCACTTTTGGAGCATTAATACCATATGAGGGATCTTCTTCAATTTTTTTCTTTGCAAACAAATAATGATAAAACGCCTTTATAGAAGAAAGAGCCCTGGATATAGTAGCCTGAGACTTACCCTGTTGTTTTAAATAATAGAGGTAATTCAAAATGGTAGATTTCTTAACAGAATAAAAGTTTATTTGCTGTTCCTTCATATAGGATAAAAACTGCTCTATATCACGAGAATAGGACTCAAGAGTATTATGAGATAGCCTTTTATTTCTATTCAAAAATTCCAGAAACTCCCCAACCACATTTTCAGCCATACCCTTTTTACCCCTACAATTTTCTAATTTTATGTATAAGTCCATTAATTATAAATATTCAACATAAATCGTCAATTTCCTTCTTTTTTACGACGAAAAAATAGGAAGAAATAGTACATGGGGAGTAACATAGGATTCTATTAAACAACCCAGCATTATAAAAAGAAAACCCGCATATACCGCAAAACTGTAAGAAATGAATTGTGAAATGAGCTCTTCGAAAAAAAATTTTTTGTTTTTAAGAAGGTATAAAGAAAAATTGATTGCTGTTACAGAAGTAAAAAGTATTCCTAAAAGTATGAAAATATTCTGAGGAAGCAACCCTAAAATAGTCAACAGTACTCCTTTAAGCTGCATCTCTTTTATCATTATTCCTATTGAGAATCCAAGAGTAAACCCTCTAACTCCAACAATAAGGAAGATAAAAGGAATTCCAACTATGGTAGCTCCCAAAATCCACAGCAAAAAAACTGTAACAAAATTATTTAAAAGGGACTGTTTGAAAATCTGGACAGGATTTAATTCTACGGACTTTGCAATCTGGTAGAACTTGTCTATATATTCTTTTATCTGTTCCCTCTGAACCTCGGTGATATTATTTACGGTAAAAGTTCCTACAACAATGCCAATCATCAGAGCAGTTAAAACCAGAATATATAGAGAAAAATTTCCTTTTACATGAGAAGAAAATCCTGCTTTTATAAATTTCAAGGCTATTGCCCCCTATTCAATCCTTGCTAATTTAAATTTATGAATTAAAAGGGGACAATATTCCTTTTTAGTTTTCCAAAAACACCTTTCCATATATTCCGCCTCCCCCTGAGGCAATAGATATTTCTCCATTTCTCGCTTTCAAAATATTAAGAGCAATTTTTTCCCCAACAGCTTTTTTCAATTCCTCATAAGGTGCTTCATGAAGCGCGTATATTTCGCTTCCAAAATAATCTACAAGTTTTTTAATAGTTTTTTTACCTATATTGGGAATAAATTCTAGTGGAATTTGATATATATAAGGGGGCCTAAAAAAAGGGTGCACTGTATCATGGTCTTTTATTTGCTCTATTCTGTCCTTCACTCCCATAACGATCTTATCACTACCACATTTCGGGCACCTTGTAACAGGGGGAGATTCTTTAGCAATATAGCCACATTCAAGACAAAAAGTTCTGTGATACTTTCCCAATTTCGGGTCTAATCCATAATTTTTTAAAATTCTTCTACCCCTCACTCTTTTTAAAGCTAACAAAATTTCCTCTAAATTTGGTTCTTCCACCTCTAAGACATTAAACTCTCTCGCAATTTTCCCTAAAGAATGCGCATCAGAATTAGAAAGAAAAGTTTTTGAAGAAAGCTCTGCTATTTGATCTGCCATATCTGAGTCGGCACTCAATCCCAGTTCTATTGCATCAATTTCATTGCAGAAGTTATTAAAGATTTTACTCAGCCTATCTGTAGAACTTCCATAATAGCTTTTAAAAGGAGTAAAAACGTGGGCAGGCACTGGTATTCCATTACAGCTTTTTATAACCTCAACCGCTTCTTTACTATTTAGGTTGACTCTTTGAGAACTTAAACTAACATTTTTCATATACTTACTTATTTTTTCAGAAAACAAGGAAATATCTTCTAAGGTCTTAAAATAGGCAATTAAATGGGGTGAACCCTTTTTTTCACCCCCAATTTCGATTTCACTTCCTAAAATCAGAGTCACTCTATCTTTATAGCGCATTCCACCGCCTTCAAGCGGAGATAAAATTCCTTCTTCCTGATATTTTTTTATCTCATATATGAGATGAGGAGATGCACAATCCACTACACCAACGATGTCTATACCTTTGAAAATGCTTTTTTCCAGGATGTTAAGAAGTGTCAAATCTCTTGAAGCAGATACTTTTATAAAAACTCCTCCCTCAGTACGCCCTACGTGAATGTGAAGGTCTGCATAAACCTTCATAACAAGCCTTCCTTCCCCAATTTCAAGTAATAAAGAACACCTATTACCGTCTTGGAATCTTTTATCATGTTTTTTAGAATCATTTGCCAAAGTTCCTCAGGAGAATACTCTACCACCTCTAAAAATTCATCTTCATCAGGATGAACTTTAACCTTTTTCAAGTCTTTTGCAAAGTAAAGATACATTTTTTCGTTTGAAAAGCCTGGAGTGGTATAAAAAGTCAGTAAATGCTTCAAATAACCTGCTTCATATCCCGTCTCTTCTGAGAGCTCTCTTTTTGCACACTCTTTTGGATCTTCTCCCTTCTCCAACTTGCCAGCAGGTATTTCTAATAGAATTTCTTCTGCGGGTTTTCTGTACTGTTTTACCAGAAGCAGTTTCCCTTCATTTGTAACTGCGACTATTGACACTCCACCGGGATGTTCGACTACCTCTCTTGTAGTTACTTTACCATTAGGTAGTTTTACTTCATCAACTCTCAAATTTATGATTTTTCCTTCAAATATCCTTTTACTGCTTACTGTTTCCTCTTTTACATCCATCATTTATATCTTCCTTTCTATGTATAAATTTTACTCTAAATACATATTATAAAAATGAGGTGAGGAAAATGCTAGTGTTTCTATATGTAGGAAAATTTTCAACTCTTATATCCCTTTTAAATAAGCTCGCAAAACAAAAATTAACCTTAAAAGATCTATTAAATTCCTAATAGTTCAGTAGCTACATAAATAGAAGCTGCACCACAAGCATTAAAAAACTCTTTTTCTTCCTCGTAGCCTCTTCCCATAGTAGTCACATCAAAGTCCATTTCTCGCAAACAATCACCGGTTAACTCTGAATCTATAAAGCGTACATCAAACCTTGAAAAAACTGGATTTGAAGCTATCTGATTCCTTACCAGTCTTTCCTTTTCTTCTTCCATGTTGGGAAAAGTTATGACAGAGGAAGAATAGCAGAGTTCTAAAACAGTTATGGTATGATGGCTTATCCCTTGATGCCTTCCTCTCGCATCTTTAAAACTTATCCTTGGAATAAGGACAGGCTTCCCTCCCATTTTATTGACAGCATCTATTATGTAAGCCTGCTCAACGCCCGAAAAACCATACTTTGTACCCGTTCCCACTATTCCTGGCCCCATAGAAACTATTGCCACATCTGACTTCAAAATTTCCTTAGAAGCTATAAGAGCGGTGTAGATATTGACACACTCATAGTCTCCGCCAAAGGCATGGCCAATAGTTATTGTAGCATCAAGAACTCCCATGCCTTTAAGTTTATACACTGTATTGCTAATAGGAAGAGGTAATGCTCCTCCATCCGTCATTATATAAGTAATCTTAATGTCTGGCAGAAGTTTTTTTAACACCAGTGCCGAGGGAGTTACCATGCTGTGAAGTTCTCCTATTATTACAGGAAACCCGTTTAAATTCTTAAATTTATCAAACTCTTGGTGATATGGACTTGTTTCTTCTTCCATGGTCAGCAAATTCACCTGAAGAGGAGTATACCTTAGTTTCATTATATGACCTTTCCCAATGTTATCAAACTTATTATATTTCAAATTTGCGATAATAAAGTCATACCCACCCGTCCCTAAATTCAAAAGTCTAGCAGTCCTGTTAACATACACTAGATCTCCCTCTTCAACCTCTCCCGTTATTTCATTGTAATTTATAGCTGCAGCCTTTTCACCTTCAGCCTCTATTTCTACTATAGAAATTTTGCCTCTTTTCGAAATTATTTTGCTTATTTGCCCAAGGTATATACTTATCATTCCTCTTCTCCTCTTCTCCCCAGCATATCTAAATAATTTAAAAATTTGTTTTTCTCGATTAAAGCCGTCAAAGAATATCTCTCGGTAAAAAGATGAAACATTATAAGAAGAAGCAGTATAGCCAGTTTGCCATAAAAATCAAACAGTAAAATCGATGAAATACCTAAAGCCATGCCCAAGACATTGGAACCTGTATCTCCCATCATGACACGGGCCTTCAAATCTTCTGGCATATACACAAGGACAATCACGAAAAGGATAAATAAGAACTCAGGCTTTCCCCTGCCAACCAATAAAAATAAGACAGAAAGCAACAAAAAAACTTTAGCACATCTTCCAGGCCTCAAATCAAAAAGATTCAAAAGATTGGTAAAAAGCGCTATTATAAGTGAATCTATCACCAATTCAATCAAACCAATCCCTGCAATTTCACAACTGACAAAGGCAGCAATCAAAAGCCCTCCCAAAGCCTTAAGACTTCCAGTAGTGGGTTTCATCTTCAAAAGACTTGAAAGATGGCCTTTTAAGCCCTTTACCTTAGTATCACCTATAATGTCGTCTATAAAACCTAAAAATGAAATAAGCGAAAAAGCAACTAAGATAATTTCTTGGTACTCTACCGTGTAACCTAAAAAATTAATCAAGAAAATCGAGGTTAAAAAACTGGGAACGAAAACTATACCTCCACAGACCGGAATTATTTTTTTCCTGTAGTTTTCCCTTAAACAATAGGGGTGCTTAAAAATCTCCGTAAGAAATTTCTTTACAATAACCGTTACAACAAAGGGCACTAACAAATAAATAAGCCATTTCACTTCTTCCACCTGCTTTTAAAAAATTTATATGTCAATACCTTTAATATATCTAAAAACTGCCTCCCCCTATGCAGAAACCCCTTTAAATCCCTGCTTGTAAAGGAATGAGTCATATTGACTTCTACTTCTTTTACCCGATAACCTTTTTGCAAAATATCTATGGTCATCCCTACTTCTATTCCAAAACCACTATAGAAAGTATCTAAGCTTTCTAAAACCTCCCTTTTAAAAGCCCTTTGTCCAGAGAGGACAGACTCAAGTTCCTTTCCTGTAAAATATTTTACCCCTTTTCTTGCCAATCTCTTTACAATGCCAAATCCCCCTTTTACTGGGGCTTTTGGAAATTTTGCAATAACTACATCAGCTTCATTTAAAATTATAGGGCTTATCAATTTTTCGACTTCCTTTGAAGAAAGCCCCACATCTGCATCAAGAAATACTATAATATTATTTTTTGCATATTTGAGACCTTCTTTCAAAGCCGCTGCCTTCCCCATGTTTTTTTTCATGTTCACCAATTTTGCGCCCGCTTTTTTCGCTCTCTCGGCTGTTTGATCTGTAGAACCATCATTTATTACGATTATCTCTTCTACTTGTTCTACAGCCTCCAAGCCCCTTATCGTATCAATTATCCTATCTTGTTCGTTATAAGCTGGTATCAACACACTCACTTTTTCATCCATCTGTAATCTCACCTTTTCTGAGTTATGTTGGAAGGAGCATTTCCAAAAGAATCTGGCATGAGGCTCATGGCTCCTTGTTTAATGCCATAATTGCCTTCTTTTCCTTCCATCACCATTATAAGAGCAGTTTGTCCTATTATGCTATCTACATCGTCTACTGTAGAGATATGCTGTTTTTTGTACACATCGATGTAAGAATACTTAGCATCGCTTTGTTCAACCCCAACTATAGGAATATTCAAAAGCTTGACTTCTTTTATGATAGGAACATCTATAGTATTTGCGTTGTTGTCCTTATTGTTACTACCTCCGGCTATAATTACAAAATCTACATTTCCAGGCACTCCTGTAAAATCTATATAGCCATTTGACTTTAAATAATTTATGAGATCCACATCTTCTCCTGTGACAATGGCATGAGATAATTTCTGAGCTACAAATTCATTCAACCTTTTTAAGTCAACCGAAACCCCATATTTTGAAGATAGAAAACTCGTTAAATTTTCTACCTGTATGTCACTTCCTGAATCAAAACTTTCTTTTATTATGGTTATAGATTGAATTGTGGCTCCCGCCTTTAAAAGTGCATTTCTCATGCCAGAAAATATAAACTCATTAGTCGTCTCAATTATGGCTACCTTCACACCAGCGAGTCTATTGGCTATAAGTTCAGGAAAGATTATTTGATGATACTGATTATAATAATTTATCTCTTTATTTAGGTCTTGTATGGTATTTTTCAAATTGGCATTTTCAGCCTGTAAATCTTTAAATTTTTGTTCCAGCTCGTTTATTATGGCAGTTTGCTGCTCAGAAAAAATTTTTTGCCCATCTAGCATAAACCCAATAAAAATTCCTACCCCTAATGCTACAAATATAGAGGCAATTGTGAGAACATAGTACTTTATGTTTATATTCATAGAAAATCATCTCCCTAAAAACCAATTAAAAGCCTAATCCTTAATTGCAGGAGTCTAAGAAGCTGCTGCATTGGAGGTGAAAAGTAAGCTAGCACTCCCAATGGAACTAATGCTGCAATTATTATGCTAAAAATATATGAAAGTTTAAAATTTTCCCTATAGAGTTTGTTAACCCCTTTGGCATCGATCAGTTTTTCCCCTACTTTTAATCGAACTAAAAATGTGCTTGCCATCCCTTTTCTTCCTTTTTCTAAAAAATCGATCATACTAGAATGAGTCCCTACAGCTACAATAAGGTCCGCTCCTTTTTCAAAAGCTAAAAGCATTGCTATGTCTTCGCTGGTACCTGGTGCTTTAAAAACTTCTGCATTAAGCCCCAATTTCTGCACCCTTTCAAGCCCTGGCGCCCTTCCATCCGGATAAGCGTGCACTATGATCTCTTTTGCTTTTTTTAAAGCTTCATCACTAACACTGTCCATGTCTCCTATCACTATGTCAGGAACTAACCCGAATTCTAAAAGAGCGTCCGCTCCCCCGTCTACTCCTATTAGAATCGGTTTTACGTCAGTTATATACTGTTTTATAGTAAAAAGGTCCTCCTTGTAGTCCTTCCCGCGCACCACTACAAGAGCATGTCTTCCTTTAAAGCGGACCTTTGTAGGAGGAAGTTCAACTCCCCCTAGAATGAAATACTTTTCTTTCTTGGCGTATTCTAAGGTGTTTTCAATAAATTTATCCAGCTCTTCTCCTATATTTTCTCTGCTCTCTTGAAGTTTGTATTCGACTACTTCTTTGGTAAGTAACTTCCCTCTTTTTAACAAAATCCCATCTTTGTATATCTCATTATCTACTATAGTAATTTTATCATTTTCCTTAAGTAAGTCGAATATATCTTTCCCTACATCATCTATTATCGGAATTCCCGCCTCACACAGAATATAAGGTCCCATATTGGGGTACCTTCCGCTTATGGACCTATCTGCGTTTATCACGGCCAGTACCTTTTTTTCAACAAGAGATTCAGCAGCCACCTCATCCAAATCTCTATGGTCTATCACTGCTATATCGCCCGGCTTCAATCTTTTTACCAGGTTTTTAGTTCTTTTATCCAATTTTACAAATCCTGTTATTTCCATAAAAGCTCACCCACCAACTTTCGCTTCCCTGTCTATTATAACACAAAAAAAATTTACATAAAATAAACAAAAAATAAAAAGCAGGAAATAGAAAATCATCCTGCTTTCATTCCTAACCTCAGTTTGTCAGCAATAAGCGCGATGAACTCTGAGTTGGTAGGTTTCCCTTTTTCATCGTTTATTGTATATCCGAAAAGTTCATTCAGTACCTCCGTCCTTCCCCTGCTCCACGCCACTTCTATCGCATGTCTTATGGCTCTTTCTACTCTGCTGGGTGTAGTGTTATACTTTTCAGCTATTTTGGGGTATAGCATTTTTGTCACGGAATTCAAGTAATCCATATTGCTTATAACAAGAGAAATTGCATCCCGTAGATACATATACCCTTTTATATGAGCTGGTACTCCGACTTCATGGATTATCTCTGTAATCATAGCTTCTAAATCGTAGTCCTTTTTTGCCTTTACAACAGGAAAAACTGTTCTTGATACGATGTCTAAATCGGGTTCCATTAGCTCTGTAATTCTTTTTGAAAGCATTGCAAGGTCAAAAGGCTTGAGCACGTAATAATCTGCACCTAATGCTATGGCCCTTTGTGTAATTTTTTCCTGTCCTACTGCAGACAGAATGAGAATTTTGGGCTTTTTAAGCTGTTCTTCATTTATTCTTTCCAGCACACCTATCCCATCTAAATAGGGCATTATGATGTCTAGAATCAAAAGGTCCAGCGATTGATTTTTTATGATTTCGATAGCTTGATTGCCATCATTGGCAACACCTACTACTTCGAAATTCTGCTGAGCCGACAAATACTCAGCTAAAATGTTAGCAAACTCTTTATTGTCGTCTGCAATGGCTATTCTAATCTTCTTAATCAATTACTCTTACCTCCCGTTGCTAATATTAGTATATAATATTTATTCTACATAATAGTTGAATTTCCTCCTTTTTGGTAAAAAATTTATTCATTTGTGAAAACCTGCTTATCATCAAGCAGACTGTTAACTTCGTTTACCATCCATTCTGCATAAACAGCATATCCTTTTGAAGGGTCGTTTACAAAAACGTGGGTTATGGCTCCTACAAGTTTCCCATCTTGAATTATAGGGCTTCCACTCATGCCTTGAATAATTCCGCCAGTTTTTTCTAAAAGCCTTCTGTCAGTGATTTTCACTATCATCCCCTTGGGAGTCGGAGATTCTTGATAAGCTTTTTTTACGATCTCTACATCAAACTCCTGTACTCCTTTATTGTCAATGGTAGCAAGTATCTTAGCGGGTCCTTCTTTTATCTGACTTTGATATGCTATAGGAACCTCTCCGTAAAATCCATTTTCGAAATCTCTGTATATATATCCGTATATTCCAAATGGAGTATTTTTTAGAATATTTCCTATGGCATCTACTTCCTCAAAAAACACCCCCTTCAATTCGCCAGGTTTGCTTCTACGCCCTTGGTCTATAGATGTTATTCGAGTGTTCATTATTTCTCCATTCTCTACAGATAAGACATGACCTGTATCGATATCTGTTATAGCGTGTCCCAGCGCAGCATATACCTTTTTAGAAGGATAATAAAATGTTAAGGTACCAATACCTGCAGTGTGGTCCCTCACCCAAAGCCCAATTCTGTACTGTTTGTCTTCTTTAGATTTTACAGGATGAATCACAGCATAAACTATTGAATTTTTTCTATTAATTTTAAGCTTTAGTGGGTCTCCCTTTAACTTATTAGCAATTTCTGTTATGTCTTCTGCCTGCTTTATCTCAAGCCCATTGACTTCTAAAATTATGTCTCCAATCTGAATTCTCCCTTCTTTATAAGGGCTGTAGATTTTCCCATCTTCTCCTATTATATCTGAATATCCTACTACTAGGGCTCCCTTTGTATTAAGCTTTACTCCTATTGCCTGCCCTCCAGGCACTACTTTTATGGTGGGCACTACATCCACACTTATGTGCTTTAAAGGAAAGAGTCCAAAAAGCTTTAAGTTTAAACTTGCTGTGCCCGTAGTCACTGCTTCGATGGTAGTCGCATCTTTTTCACTTATTTTTAAAGGTCCCTCTTTGTCCGTTTCAAAGGTAACTTTAAAAGGGAATGGAAAACTATAGTTTAACTTTTCGCCTTGGAAAATTTTGAAATTAGAAGGTATCTTTGTTATTTCTTGAATAGGAGCAGAATAATTTACAAATACTAAAATAAAGCTTAGCAAAGAAAATAAAACTAATTTAGTTAGCTTGTTGTTCATCATCTCACTTCCTTTTTCAAAACTTAAGCTGAGTCTAAATTTAAATTAACCTTTTTAAAGCGCTTATATACTGTAAATAAATTATTGGAATAGTAAAAGGAAGCGAGATGAGTATAAAGTTTTAAAGGGTTTTTTTAAACCTTGCGGCCATTTCTAAAAGTTCTTTAGCATGCTCAAGAGTCGTGAAGGTTATATTTTCCCCTCCCATAATTCTGGCTAATTCTCTTATTCTTCCTTCGTAATCAAGCTCTGTAAGTTTAATATAGGTCCTGTTTTCATTGGAAATTTTTGAAATAAGGTAGTGCGCATCTGCCATACAAGCTATCTGTGGAAGATGAGTCACACAAATAAGCTGATGTCTTTTGGAAAGGTAAGCCATTTTTTCTGCCACCCGCTGAGCCGTTTTACCGCTTATTCCTGTATCTACTTCATCAAAGATTAAGGTAGAAATCTCATCGGACGAAGCCAAAACACTCTTCAAAGCCAGCATTATCCTAGATAATTCTCCACCAGAAGCAATTTTAGCAAGTGGTTTTAAAGGTTCCCCAACATTAGTAGAAATCAAAAATTCTACCTTATCAAACCCATTCTCATTTGGCATTTCTTCTTTTGTTATATCTACTTTGAACAGAGCATTAGGCATATTAAGCTCTTTTAAAACTTTATTTACCTCCTCTTCAATGTGCAAAGCCAAATTTTCTCTTTCTTTATGAATTTTATCTCCTATTTCCTTGATATCTTTCCATAATAAGGCTTCTTTTTTTTCTAATTCTTTCTGCCTCTCTTCAAAATGAAGTATATCCTCGAGTTCTTTTTTCTTTTCTTTTTTAAAAAGTAAAATATGAGAAATTGTAGGACCATATTTTCTCTTTAAAAAATTTATCAAATTAAGTCTTTCCTCTATCATATCAAGGTCTTTTTGATTAAAATCAATGCTTCCCAAATATTCTCTTAACTGCAATGCTAAATCTTCGGCTTCATATAAAATATTTTCAAGCTTTTCTTTTAAATTTTTAAGCTTTCCATCTATAGAAAAAGCTATGTCCAAGTTCTTTACTACCTTGTGGAGGTTGTCCAGTACAGAAAATCCTCCATCTCCTTCATAAAGAATTTTGTAAGATAAATTTACAGCATTAAACAGCCTTTCGTAATTCATTAAAATATTTCTTCTCTCTAAAAGTTCTTCCTCTTCTTCTTCACTTAAATTAGCTTTTTCTATTTCTTCAATCTGATACCTTAACAAATCAATCTTTTGTTCCTTTTCCCTATCATCTTTAAAAAGGCTATTCTTTTCTCTTACGACAGTTCTATATTCTTCTAACAACTGTTTAAACTTTTCCTTTAAACCCTTAAAATCTTCTCCTCCAAAATTGTCTAAAATAGAGAGGTGTCGAGAAGGGTCAAGAAGAAATTGATGTTCATGCTGTCCTAAAATATCTACAAGAAATGTCCCCACTTTTTCTAAAAAAGAAAGAGGGACTATTCTTCCATTTATTCTTGAATAACTTCGGCCACTTTTAGTTATTTCCCTGCTTACTATAAGAGTATCGTCCTTTTCTGGCTGAATTCCCATTTCTTCTAAGAGTTTTACAATTTTTTCTTTATTGCTGTCAAGCAAAAAAACTCCCTCTACAAAAGCTTTTTCTTCTCCCGTTCTTATTATATCCCTATTTGCACGAGCACCAATTAAAAGAAGTACAGAGTCAATAACTATGGACTTCCCCGCTCCTGTCTCCCCCGTTAAAACGTTAAATCCTTCTTTGAACTCTACTTCAAGTCTATCAATTATAGCCACATTCTCTATCTTTATGTTCAAAAGCATGTCAAGACCTCCATAGTTACTTCATCAATTTTCTAAACTTTTCAACCAGTTCTTGAATATCTTCTTGGTTCCTAACAAGGACAAAGATAGTATTATCTCCAGCTATAGTACCTACAATATTTTTCCAATTAAGAGTATCGATTGCTTCGGCGGCTGCTGAAGCACTCCCTGATAACGTTTTTATAACTATGATGTTTCCAGCATAATCTACATTGACTATCGATTCAGAAAGCAAGGTCATGAGTCTTTCACTTATGTTGGCATCTACCCGTGTCATTGGTGCATACTTGTATCGTTTCCCGTCTTCTGTAAGAACTTTTATGAGGCGAAGTTCTTTTATATCTCTAGATACCGTGGCTTGTGTAACATCTATTCCTCTTTTTTGTAGTTCCGCCGCCAGTTCTTCCTGTGTCTCTATTTCTTTTTCAGAAATTATCTCTAAAATCTTGGCGTGCCTTGCCAGTTTCATCACTTTACCTCACCTCTTTTCACCTTTCTGTAAGTTTATCTCTCAAAAGGTCAAAAAAATTGCTGTTCTTCACTTTAATAAGATTAGTGTATTCGTGACTCTTCTTTATATATATGACGTCTCTGTAATCTATCTTATACCCCTGCTGTCCATCAGTTGTTATCATCAAGTCTTGATTTTCTTCTGCTATCTCTAAGCGTATTATATCATTTGGAGAAACAACTATGGACCTAGAATACAGTGTATGAGGACATATGGGCGTTATTATAATGACTTCCACTGTAGGATAGACTATCGGTCCTCCAGCAGAAAGTGAATAAGCAGTAGAACCAGTAGGAGTAGCTACAATAACTCCATCTGCTAAGTAAGTATCCACATAATTATCATTTACAAAGGTTTTGATGCGAGCCATCCTTGAAAAAGCTCCTCTTGTTATAACTATGTCATTTAAAGCTCTAAAATTTATGACTTCCATGTCGTTTTTGACTACGTTTGCTTCTAACATCATTCTCTTCTCTATAGTATACTCGCCTTTGTATATTTTTTCTAGGGAAGAGAAAAGTTCAGAAACATCTATTTCTGTTAAAAAACCCAAATGCCCCAAATTAACCGCTAAAATAGGAGTACCAAAAGGAGCACACAAACGGGCTACATTGAGTATTGTTCCGTCTCCTCCCAATGCGACAATAAAATCCGAATTACTATATATTTCATTTGTTTTTTTGCCATGTTTTTCATAACCGATTCGAGCTGCTACTATCTCATTCAAATAAGGTTCAGAACCTCGATCAATAAGCCAATCCACTACAGATTTGGTTACTTCCAAGTCCTTATCTTTATTTATATTTGGAATTACCCCAACTTTTTTCATTATCATACCACCACATTTATTTTATTCTACATAAAATTTATTTTTCCTGCCACAAATTTTTGAAAGCTTCTTCTACTATTTTTTCAACCTCTATTTCAATTTCGTCAGATTTCCCCTTTATTCCATAAATAAGATACTCTATATTTCCTTCCGCTCCTTTTATAGGAGAATAAGTGATTCCACACACCCCGTAATTTATATTTTTAAACAATTTTATTATTTTTTCAAGAACTTCTTTGTGTACGGCTTTATCCTTAACAATCCCCTTTTTGCCTACTTTTCCTCTTCCAGCTTCAAATTGGGGTTTTATCAAGGCTACAATTTCTCCACCTACTTTTAAGAACTTGTCAGTTGATGGCACCACAAGCTCTAAAGAAATAAACGACACATCTATAGTAACTATATCCACTATTTCGGGTAATGTATTCAAAAATCTTATATTAGTTTTTTCCATTACAAAGACTCTCGGATCATTTCTCAAACTCCAGTGGAGTTGCCCATAGCCTACATCCACAGCATAAACTTTTTTAGCACCATGCTTCAAAAGACAGTCAGTAAAGCCTCCGGTAGAAGCTCCTACATCTAAGGCAATTTTCTCCTTCACGTCAATCTGAAAAAACTTGAGAGCTTTCTCCAGCTTTAGTCCTCCTCTACTCACATATGGGAGAGAATCCCTTTTTATCTCTATCTTAACATCTTCTCTTACCATTTCACCGGCTTTTTCGGCTCTTCTGTCGTCTACGTAAACTTCTCCTGCCATTATAGCTGCTTTTGCCTTTTCTCTTGAAGAGAAAAAACCTCTTTTTACAAGAAGTATATCTATTCTCTCCTTCATGACTCCCTCATTTCCTTATATCTTTGTAAAATAGTATTAGCTATCGATTGTGAATCTAAACCATATCTTTTAAATAAGCTTTCTACATCTCCGTGCTCTATGAACCTATCTGGAAATCCTAATCTGACCATAGGCTTATAAATTTTTTTATCGTTTAAAAATTCCAATATAGCGCTACCTACTCCTCCCGCTATGACATTATCCTCCACAGTCACGACAAGGTCTACTTTGTTAGAAATTTTTAAAATAAGTTCTTCATCAAGAGGCTTAACAAATCTCAAATTTACAACAAAAGGATTAATACCATGTCCTTTTAAAATTTGTGCTGCTTCAATTGACTTTGACACCATTCTACCCAAAGCAAAAATAGCTATTTTTTCTCCTTCCAAAAGCACTTCCCCTTTGCCAAATGGAAAACTTGGCTTTCTTGAAATATCATACTCACCGGCTTTGCCTCTTGGATACCTTATGGCTACAGGGAAATCTAGATTTCTCGATAACTTTACCATTTCAACTAATTCGTTAGCATCTTTTGGTGACATTATAGCGATATTTGGAATTGCCCTTAAGAAAGATATATCAAACACCCCTTGATGGGTTTCTCCGTCTTCCCCTACAATCCCTGCTCTGTCAACGGCAAAAACTACTGGGATTTTTTGTATACACACATCGTGGATTACTTGATCATAAGCTCTTTGCAAAAAAGTAGAATATACAGCAAAATAAGGCTTGTATCCTTCAATAGCAAGCCCTGCAGCAAAAGTAGTAGCATGTTGTTCGGCTATCCCCACGTCAAAAAATCTATCCGGTATTAACTTCGCAAAATGAATAAGCCCGGTACCTTCTGGCATGGCTGCAGTTATCGCAACGATCTTCTCATCTTTTAACGCCATTTCAGCAAGTGTTTTGCCAAAAACGTCAGAATAGCTGTCTTTTCCTTCTCCTACGAATTTACCTGTTTCTATATCAAAAGGAGCTGCAGAGTGGAATTTATCCGGCCTTTTTTCCGCAAATACATATCCTTTCCCTTTTTTTGTAACAACATGTATAAGCAAAGGCCCTTTCATTTTTTTAGACCTTTCTAAAACTTCAATGAGTTCTTCTACATTATGACCATCAATAGGTCCTAAATAGGTAAAGCCCATCTCTTCAAAAAACATGCCCGGAACTACTAACTGCTTTACAGAATCTTTAACTTTTTCGATATACTTGTGAAGACTTTTTCCTATTGGAGGTATAATATTTAACAGGTTGTCTATCTCTTGCTTCACTTTATTATAAGTGGGATCTGTTCTCAATCTGCTCAAATAAAGAGAAAGACTCCCCACATTTTCAGAAATAGACATTTCATTATGATTTAAAATAACGATAATATCTTTTTGAGCCCTTCCAATATTGTTCAAAGCTTCTAAAGCCATGCCACCTGTGAGGGCTCCATCACCGATTACTGCTATGACATGGTATTTTTCCCCCTTTAAATCTCTAGCAGTTGCAATCCCCAATGCTGCAGAAAGAGATGTACTGCTATGACCCGCCCCAAATATATCATGAACGCTTTCTGTCCTTTTAGCGTAACCAGAAAGACCGTCAAGCTGTCTTAAAGTATCAAACCTATCCTTCCTTCCCGTTATAATTTTATGTACATAGCATTGATGGCTGACATCCCAAATTATTTTATCAACAGGCGAATTAAAGACATAGTGAAGGGCAAGTGTAAGCTCCACAATTCCCAAATTAGAAGCCAAGTGCCCGCCAGTTTTTGAAACTTTTTCAACCAAAAAACTCCTTATCTCCTCTGAAAGTTTTGGAAGTTCTTTTGCATCAAGTTTTTTTAAATCGTAAGGGCTGTTAATCTGTTCAAGCATATAATAGACCCTCACTTTCTTTTTTTCTTTTTATTATTTTTATAGTCAGGCAATATATTTATGCCTAAATTTTTTTCCATCCAGGCCAGTACAACACCTGTCCAATAAACTATAGTTTGGCTCTTTAACATACCAATACTTTTGGCAATAGCCTTACCTCCTATTATGACTGAGGAAAGAATTCCTGCGAAAAAAGCCGTATATATTGAAGCTTTAGTTCCTGAAAGGGGAAATTTCATGATTATGGACATCAAGGCAGCACCAGAAATTATAGCAGAAATGTCACCTATTAGGTCATAACAAAAGGTGGCTACCAGATTTGCATTTCTTAAAAGCTTTATGGCATGCTTTGCACCGTACACTTTTTTCGCCGCCATGGCATGAAATGGCTCTTCTTTACCCGACATAACAGCAGTTCCTATAATTTCAAAGACTATACCTATCGCTACTATTCCCGCTAAAATAAAGAATGCAACAAAAGTTGTACTTTTCTTTAAAGACACATCAGAAAAAAAATTCAGAAAAGTTGCCATAAAAAATGTGATCAATGTAATATGTAAAATCCACCTGTAATCCGTATTTATGTTTCTTGTCTTCATAATAAAAAAATCCTCCTAGAAAAAGGCGAAGTGGTAACATGCTGGGTAAACCTTGCGGCTTAGGTCCAGTAGGATTTCCCAAGCAGGCACTGAACGTCGCCGTTCAGCGGTTCCCCTTTAAGCCCGCTTCTGCCTTGTCGCCATAGGCAGGACTGGACTGCCACTTAGACCGCACTGTAATCCCCAGCATGCCGCCCTTTCGGGCACAGCCTAGGAGCTTTCCTCACCAGAGGGCCCAATCCCTAGCCTCTTTTGCAACCCGGGTTTCATCAGCCAAAGGCTGATTTCCCCCCGGATCACTCAAGGCGGGCTACACTGTCCGCAGCTTGATGGCCACGAGACAGGTTCAGCCTACCCCATAGCTCTCGAAGAGAGCCACAGCAGTAGGTCTCCGCGGAGGAAGGGTCAACGCCCACATGCCCTTGTGGATCGCCCCCCCTCCTTAACTCCCAGCACCAGCCCCCAACTGGGCGTCAGAAGCCAGCACCAGGAACTTCATCGATGTGCCCTTGACGGATTTTTAGGCCCGTCTTCAGGATTGGCACCTCCGACTAGGATACTGCACCACTTCGCCTATCTTTTCAAGGTAATTACATTATAACAGAGAAAGTCAGTAATATCAAACACAGCTTAAAACCGTAAAAGCCTGTTACAGTCTCTTAAGGCCAAAAAAACCAGTTTCTATCCCGGTACATTGTCAATGCTCTTTCAATCTTCAGTTTACTCTCTCAATCAAATAATTAGAGAGATCTTTAAGAAACTGCGCCCTTTCGCCAAAAGTGTCCAAAATCTTTATGGCTTCCTCTGTAAGCTCCTTTACCATTTCCTGAGATTTTTCGATGCCAAAAATATTGACAAAAGTGAACTTGCCCTTTTCCCTGTCGCTCCCTACTTTTTTGCCAAGCGTTTCTTCATTACCTGTTACATCCAGTATGTCGTCTTTTATTTGAAATGCTAATCCTATCAAACTAGCATATTCTCTTAAAAGCTCCACTTCTTTTTCACTAGCCCCAGCCATATGGGCTCCTGCACAGACAGAAGCCTCTATCAAAGCCGCAGTCTTGTGCTCGTGAATGTATTTTAAGTCTTCATAGGTAAGTTCTGTGTTTTGAGAAAGTATGTCTTCTACCTGCCCTCCTATGATCCCTTTGCAGCCCGAAGCAGTAGCTATTTCATTAGCAGCTTTCAAGATTTTTTCATAATCTTCGGGATTTTCCAGAGCATGCCTTATCAAAACCTCATATCCCAGGTTTAAAAGTCCATCCCCGGCAAGAATGGCTATAGCCTCTCCAAATACTTTGTGATTTGTAGGCTTACCTCTTCTCAAGTCGTCATTGTCCATAGCAGGAAGGTCATCGTGAATAAGAGAATAAGTGTGTATGAGTTCAATAGAGCAGGCTACTGGCAAAGCTTTTTTTAAACCCCCTCCCAAAAGTTCACAGGCAGAAAGGCATAAAATAGGTCTTAACCTTTTTCCTCCCGCAAAAACACTGTATCTCATCGCCTCATATATTATCTCTGGCTTTTCCTGTACATCTAGTATCCTATGAAGTTCCTCTTCTATCATCTGTTGAAAGTGTTTAAGTTTTTCTTTAAACATTATTTTCCTCCTCTTTAAACTCAATTTCCTCATCTTCACTTATCAGCATTGTTATCTTCCCTTCGACTTCTTTTAGCATCTTTTCTAGCCTTCTTGATATTTCTATGCCCTCTTTGAACAAATTAAAAGACTCTTCCAACATTAAATTGCCTTTTTCTAACGTATTTACAATTTCCTCTAATCTTTTTAAGTCTTCTTCAAAATTAAATTCTTTCTCCATCTTCTTTCACCTCTTTCACTACTGCTGCCGCTTTTCCGTCTTTGAATAAGATATCTATCTCTTCAAAGACTGCGACTTTTTGGGCAGAGGTTATTATCTTACCTTCTTTATCGAGCACAATGGTATATCCTCTTGTTAGTACCTTCAAAGGACTTAGAGAATCCAACTTTTCCTTAAGGACCAAAAACTCACTTTTCTTTTGATTATAAAAAGAAAGGACCTCTTTTATCAAGGACTTTTTTAGGCTTAAGACCCTGTGTTTTAAAACTTCGTTTTTCTTGATAGGGTTATTTAGATAGAGGGCTCTTTTTAACCCCTCAAATTCTTTCCTGGTCTGAAGTAAATGAGCCTTCATTATATTTTTTATCTTAGTCTTTAATAAAAACAGCTCTCTTTGGTATACTCTTATATCTGGAACCACCAACTCCGCAGCAGCAGATGGAGTGGGAGCTCTCAAATCTGCTACAAAATCAGCAATAGTAAAATCGGTTTCATGCCCTACAGCAGAAACCACAGGGATTCGAGAATCAAAAATGCTGCGAGCCACTTTTTCTTCATTAAAAGGCCATATTTCCTCTAAAGACCCGCCTCCTCTGGCCACTATTATAACATCTATATCCTTTCTCTTGTTTAAAATGCGAAGAGCATTTGAAATTTCATCCGCAGCAGAGCTCCCCTGCACTAAAACAGGTACTACCATTATGTTAACAGTTGGATTCCTTCTCCTTGAAATCGTTATTATATCGCGTATCACAGCACCCGTCGGGGATGTAACTACGGCAATCTTCTTCGGATGTTTTGGAATAGGTTTTTTCTTATCAATATCAAATAGGCCTTCTTTTTGGAGCTTTTCTTTTAATTTGTTAAAAGCAATGTACAATGCTCCTATTCCATCCATCTGCACAGACTGAACGTACAGTTGATAAAGTCCGCCCTTTTCGTACACTGTTATCCTACCCGTAGCAATTACGGACATTCCATCCTGCAAAGTAAATTCAAGGGACCTGCTGTAGTCATTAAACATTACACATTTTAAAGCTGCTCCTTCGTCTTTTAGGGTAAAGTACACTGCTGTAGAGTGGTATTTTAAATTAGAGATTTCTCCTCTTACTCTTACATTCCTCAATATTATGTCATTGTCCATTACTTTCTTTATGTATTCCGTCACTTCACTAACACTAAAGGCTTTTAATTGCATACTTAAAGGCCTCCAAAGTGTTTTTGAGGATCATCGCTGTTGTTACAGGGCCAACGCCTCCCGGAACAGGGGTTATGTAAGAAGCCTTGTCCTTAATCGAATCAAAGTCAGCGTCACCATATATTTTCCCTTCATGTACGTTTATACCTGCATCTATTAAAACTACTCCCTCTTTAACCATGTCCCCTTTAACCAAGTTCATTTTTCCTGCTGCTACCACCAAAATATCTGCCTGTTTTGTGTGATAAACCAAATCTTTTGTCTTGGAATGGCACACCGTTACAGTGCAGTTTTTGTCAAGCAAAAGCTTGGCAACAGGTTTGCCTAAAATATTGCTCCTTCCTATCACCACAGCATGTTTTCCTTCCAAGTCAACACCTGTATTTTCTAATATATGGATAATGGCCTTGGGAGTGCAAGGAACAAAAAGAGGCTTCCCCGCAAAAAGCCTTCCCATATTGTAATTAGATATACAATCTACATCTTTATACGGATTTATCATGTCATAAACCCTATCCACATCAAAGCCTTTCGGAAGAGGCATTTCTATCATTATGCCGTGGGTCTTCTCATCTTCATTCAACCTATTTAACGTTTCAAAAAATTTGTCTTCTTCATCTTCTGAAAAATAATAGACCTCTGCCTTCATTCCCACACTCTCACAGGCCTTTACTTTTGAGTTGGCGTAGACCTTTGAAGATTCATCATCCCCCGCCATTAATATTGCCAATCTTGGTTTTTCATGAAGCTTTTCTACTTCTTTCTTTACCTCTTCCTTTATCTTATTAGCAATTTCTTTTCCATCAATTATCATTTGCTTCACCTTCCTCTAATCTTTTTTCTCTGACGAATGCTCCTAAAAGTCCATTTATAAAAGAAGGAGAATCGTCAGTACTGTACTTTTTCGCTATTTCCACTGCTTCGTTTATAGAAACACTGACAGGAATGTTCCCATACAGCATCTCGTATATACTGCATCTTAAAATAGCCAAATCTATTTTAGGCATTCTGTAGAGAGGCCAATCTTTAGAATATTTTTCTATTTCACGGTCAATCTCTTCTAAATGTGAAATCGCTCCTCTCACAGTTTCCTCAATATAATCTCTCTGAGCACCCGGATCGTTTTCTTCATAAAAATGCTCAAAAATTTTTTCAATAGGAAGTTTCGAAACGTCATACTGGTACAAAATTTTTACAACCCATTCTCTCGCTTCAGTTCTGTTCACTTTCTCAACTCCTTGCAAATCCAATTCTTTATTTATTGTACCAAAGTTTTACCTAAACTAACCCTCTGGCTAGCAGAGGGTTAGTTTAGAAGATTTAATTTTCTCCTTCTTTTTCTGCGGTCTCTTGCTGTTTTTTGTTTTCCTTTTCCATGCTGACCCCTTGCACATGTATATTGACTTCTACAACTTTAAGCCCTGTCATATTTTCTACAGCATTTTTAACATTTTCTTGTACATTCCAAGCAACTTCAGGAATTCTAACGCCATAGTCCACAATTAAGTACAAGTCTATAGTTGCTTCTTTTTCCCCTACTTCCACTTTCACACCTTTACTCAGATTCTTTCTGCCCAAAATTTCTGAAATGCCATTCACGACTCCCCCGCTCATTCCAGCAACACCAGGCACTTCTGTAGCAGCAAGACCGGCAATTATGCTAACTACCTCTTCAGAAATTTTTACAGAACCTAACTCCTGATTTTCTAAATTCTTTACATTTTCTTCCATAAAATCACCCCCTTAAAAGTAAAAGCAAAAGCTTTTAAGTACATTATACCATAATCTGTTGTATGAAAACAATCTAATCCAATCTGGTCATAATTTTTATATTGTCAAGAGATACACCTGTTTGCCTTGAGACAATTTCTACAATCTGGGCAACTTCTTCTTCCGACAACTTATCCGCTTGGACTATAACATTAACAATCCCATTGTCTATCATAACGATAGCGTCTTGAAATCCCTTCGCTTTTATCAGATTTTCTATTACCATCTCCTTATTTGTAATTTCAGTTAGTTTGATTATCTGCTTTTGTGCTTCTTCTTTAGTTTCTTTGCTGGTATTCTTGTTATCCACTATTTCCTTTAAAGCATCTATGCTTCTGCTTCTATTTACCTCTCTTTCCTCTCTATAGGCAGTGAATATATCAGAAGCAAAAGAACTCTTACCCTTGTACGAAGAAGTTTCAATAGCTTTTGAATCGACATTTTCCGTTGAAGAAGTCTTTTGAGCATTATTTGTTTTTTTCTCCATATACCCATTATTCAATACAAAAGCTATGGCAATAAGTAAAATCAAGGAAACAATGGCTATAATTTTTTTTCTCATATAAACCATAAAACCCCTCCTCACTTAGAAGATATTACTTTTACTTTATAGGCAGGGACCCCTAATGCTGTCTGTACCGCTGAAGAAATTTCATACCTTAATCTAGCATCTCTCGCTCCATCAGCTACTACAATCACACCTCTTATTTCAGGCATTATCCGTTTTAACACAATGGGAGTATTTTGACCGGACATGTTCTGAGAAGTAACTATTTTATTGTTAGACTCTTTTTGTACTACTTCCCTCACCGTTCCATTGTTGTCCTTTTCATTAGTAGTGGTACTGGACTCTACTACATCCATAGCTGCTACTACTTCTTCATCGGAATCCAAGGTTATTAAGACTTCTACATTCCCCACCCCGTCAATCTTTGAGAGTATGTTTTTTAAATCTCTTTCCAACCTTTTTGCATAATCCTCCTGCTTATCGGTTAATACCAACTCCTTATTATTGCTTTCATTAGAAGGGCGAGGCTTAGAAAAGGTACTCGCGCCTATCAAAAGTATCAAACCTATTAAAAAAATTACTGTCAAATTTTCTAAAAGCTTTTTATGGTCTTTTAGGAATTTATCTTTGAGTTTATTAAAGTCCACCCAAGTACCCCCTTTCTACTCCTCTTTTATAGTTATATTCTTTAAGGGGACATTATAGAATGCACTTATCAATTTTTTTACTTCTTCTTTGTTTAAGTCTTTACCGCCCTTTATTTGCAAAACCAGAGACTTGATTTTACCAAAATCTTTTTTATCCAAGTCTTCTTCTATTACAGTCTCTACCTCGATCTCTTTTAAATCGTATAGACTTTTTAGCTTCTCTTCTATCTCTTTTGCAACCCTTCTTTTATATTCTTTTGCTACTAGATATTTCGTATTTTCCTTTGCTTTTTCGGAAAGAGTATCAATAGAGGGATTTCTTAGCAGATAATCGCTTTTGAAAATCTGTGCCTCTAGCGAAGGTGCTTCTTTCAAAAAGCTTAAAATAGGATTTAGAATCACTGTAATTATGACAAGTCCAATGGCTACTTTTGCATACTTTTTCAGACTGGAAGAGGGTATAAGCATTTCTAAAATCAATGCTAAAATTGCTATATTGACTATCTGCATCACCCAGTTTTTAAAAAAATCCAAAGGCATCACCTACCTTAACATGGTAGTTATATTGGCACTTCCTATCACGGCAGTTATTGTAAAAAACATCATCACGGTTATGGAAGCTAAAACCGCCAAAATGTAAGTCATAGAATTTGCTACTTCTGATAGAGAATTAACTATTCGCTTATCTGAAATCGGTTCAATGAGCGCAGCAACAAATCTATATATGATCACTAAGGAAAAGATTTTTATTAATGGAAAAGCAGCAATTGCCAATATTACCAGAAGACCGTAACTTCCTATAGCGCCTTTTATCAAAAGAGAAGCTCCTATTACTGCATCCACACTGTCTGCTAAAAGGCCCCCTACCACTGGCAGAAAAGTCCCTACGGTGTATTTTGCAGTTCTGGAGATTACTCCATCAGCTATAGAAGAACTGAAACCTTGTACGGTTATAACTCCTAAAAATATGCTCAGTAAAACGGAAATTGAAGCCGTTGACAATGTCTTTAAGAAATCTCCCATCTTGTTTAAACTGAATTTATCAGAAATATTCCCCACTATCTTTACAGCCGTCATGAAAAGAATTAACGGGATTATAAAATCCCTCATCACGTGAGCCGTAAACTGAACTGTTACTATAACAAGCGGCTTTAAAAAGGCAGCAGAAGTGAAAGAACCTACGGATACTAACATAGTTATCAAAACAGGCAATATGGACTGCATAAAATCTACCATACTGTCAATAGCTTGTCTTCCTATTCCCATCGCTTCACTAAAACTTTTTACAGCAATTATTATAAAAATGAGATAAATAGCTAAAAAAGCAATCTCTGATATACTTTCCTTTTCAAAGGAACTATGCAAATTCATTAATATACTACCTATCACACCTAATACAAGAAGCTGGATCAAAAGATTAAATGAAGAATACAGTTCCTTAAAAAACAATTTTAAAATTCCGGCAAAAATTTTGTTTAGATCAAAGGGCTGTTGTCCTTTTAGCACTTGAAGCAAGTAAGTTTTAAGGTCTACAATTAGAAAATCACTTCCCGTCTTCTGGTTAATTTCTTTTACAAATCGATCAATTTGGACAATATTCTCCTCACTCAATTTTTCTATCTCTTCCTGTATAACATCGGCTTTTGCCGTTCCAAACAAACTTAGGACAATCACTATAACAAAAAGTATTTTTTTCAACTTTTCCACCTCACGGCATTATAGAAAGTATGGCTTCTACAAGCCCTATTATTATAGGAATGGATAAAAAAATTATCATTATCTTCCCTGCAATTTCAATTTTTGAGGCGAGATTTTTTTCATTTGCATCCTGACAAAGCTGCGAACCAAATTCAGTTATGTACGCAATACCTATGATTTTTAAAGTTGTAACAAAATATATGGTATCAAGGCCACTCTTTCTCGCAAGACTATTTAAAACCTCTACTACACTGCTCAACTTTGGTAAAATTGATACAAAAATTATAATACCCGTAACAAGGCTTAAAATAACGGCAACCTCTGGATTTGTCTCTCTTAATACTGTCAGTATGATCAAAACCACAATACCTAAAATCACAATTTGAAATATCTCCATTCTATCACCTAATATAAATGAAATATGGTTTTTACGGTATTAAAAAGATTATTGATAAGGTGGATTACCATCATGAGAACTACTACTATTCCCGCAAGAGTAACCATCATGGCTTGTTCCTCCCTACCTGAACGTATGAGAATTTGATTTAGAACCGTCACCAAAATACCTATTGCCGCAATTTTGAAGATTATGTCTATGTTCATTCTAATCCTCCTTCATAAAAACAATATGACTATAGCAAGCCCTAATAAAAATCCCAGGTTGTTATACAGTTTCTCGTTTCTCCTACCCTCCTCTTCTGCGAAATCGAGCTGTCTTTTTAAAAGGTCCAACGTCATGTTAAAGTTCTTTTCTTGGTTTTCAACATCTGAACTCCCTAACGAATTCCCAAAGGCAATCAATATTTCTTTATCCTCCTTTGTCAGGTAACCTCTATCCCACTCTTTTAACCCCTTTTCCCAGGCCTCTGCTGCAGTCAAACCAATCTGCTCCCCTAAATAGAAAGAAGCTTTATAAAACAGTTCTGATACCAACTTGTCTGAGGAGGAAGCCACTTTTTTAAACGCTCTTTCAAGAGGTGTTCTTGAATAAGTTATTTCTATTTTTAAAATATTGAGGGCGGTTATAAAGCTTTTTATAATCCATCTTCTCGCTCTGAATTTCATTGCCATCAAATATCCTATAGAAGTCGTAGATATAAGGGTAAGAACCATTCCTATAACCTTCAATTAAACTTCAACTCCTTTTTATAAGGCCCTTTAAAAATTGGCTTCATCTCCTCATCCAGTATTTCTTCTATCGTGCCTGCTCCAAAGCGCTTGCTCAATATTATATACCTTTCAAAGTACTTACCTTCCACCAAATCTTTTAAATAAGGTCTTTTCTTAAGGTCCTCAATGTTTTTAGCGTGGACTGTTGTAATTATTTTGACTCCTGCATTCAAAACATGCCTTAAAGCTTCTATATCTTCTTCCCTCCCAATTTCATCTGTAACAACTACCTGTGGAGACATAGACCTTATCGCCATTATCATCCCATGCGCCTTAGGACATCTATCTAAAACGTCCGTCCTTATACCTACATCAAGTTGAGGTATTCCATTGTAACAACCTGCAATTTCAGACCTTTCATCTATGATGCAGACCTTCTTCCCGCTAACCCCCATGAAACCATTGCTTAAAGTTCTGGCTACATCCCTCAATAGAGTAGTCTTGCCGCACTGAGGAGGCGAAATTATCAAAAGATTGTACACCTCTTTGCTGCTATCCACTAAATACTTTATTATTTCTTCTGCTACTCCTTTTACCTCTTTGGATACACGATAATTAAATCCTGAAACATTTTTAATAATTTTTATCCCTTTATCTTCTACTATGCATTCTCCCGCAAGCCCCACCCTGTATCCTCCTTTTAAGGTTATATAACCACCTTTTATCTCCTCTTCAAAGGCATACAAGGAAGACTGGGATACCAACTGAAAAGCCTTTTCGCAATCCTCCGGTGTTACAATATAGGCTGAAGAAAAAGAACCTGAAATTTTACCAGATGCAGAAACAAATTTTTCTTCTCCATCTAAGTAAACTACAAGAGGCCTGTTGACTCTCAATCTCACTTCTTCTATCTTTTCAAGAGTTCCCTCCGGCAATTTAATCAATAAATTTCTCAACGAAGGTGGGAAAGCGTAGAGTAAGCCTTTAATCCCTTCTCTTCCGTTCATATACATGTCCCTCCTCTTTGTAACAATTATATTTTTGCACCTTCCCATTTATGAATAAAAAAATCCCCGCTGATTTAAAATCAGCGAGGATTTTTTTCAGTCTTCATCATCATCTACAATTTTCAAATCTTTTACTTTTATAGTAGCATTGCAGTGAGGACAAACCAGCTCCGCATCTTCATCTTCCAAAAGTTCTTCTTCTACACTCATCAACATATGGCAATTAGGACATTCAACTTCTACATATTCTTCATAATCTTCGTCTTCGTCTTCTTCATCATCTTCATCGTAATCATAGTCATAATCCTCATCGTCCTCGTCATATTCATAGTCCTCTTCCTCGTCCTCATCGCCATAAAGTGTATCCTCAATCTCTGAAAGGTCCTCATCCAGTTCCTCTACGTAATTGTTAAGTTCGGATTGGGAAGCCTCTAATTCATTTATTGCATCAGCAAAGTCTTCAAGAGCATCAAGAATAGCTAATATGAGCTTGCCTTCTTTAGTGCTGTCATCTATGCCTAAGCCGTCTGCTAGCCCTCTTAAATAGGAAACTCTCTCGTTTAAGTACTCCATTTTAAACTACCCTCCTTCACAAAATAGTATTTGAAATTTTGCTGCGTTTATACTCTTTCTATGTATTCCCCAGTGCGTGTATCGATTTTTATTTTGTCTCCTACATTTATAAAAAGTGGCACCTGGATGACAGCCCCAGTTTCTACAGTTGCTGGCTTTGAACCTCCTGTAACGGTATCTCCTCTCACGCCCGGTTCCGTGTCTATTACTTCAAGCTCCACGAAGGTTGGAGGCTCTACTGAAAAAGCTTCGCCTTTATAAAATTTTACAGTAACTACCATATTCTCTTTTACATACTTCATCGCTTCTTCTACTTTATCATAACTTAAAGGAATCTGTTCATAAGTCTCCGTGTCCATAAAATAATAGAATTCTCCATCGTTATAGAGATACTGCATCTCCCTTCTCTCTATCTGTGCTTCTTCAAACTTTTCAGTAGGGCTAAAAGTCCTCTCTATAACAGCACCAGTCATTATATTTTTGAGCTTTGTTCTGACAAATGCTGCACCTTTTCCGGGCTTTACATGCATAAAGTCTACAACTGTAAAAATCTGGCCGTCAACCTCAATAGTTACTCCTTTTCTGAAATCCCCTGCTGCTATCAAAAAAATCCCTCCATGACTTTAGTTTATTTCAATTAATTGTTTAGGTGAATTGGTTAAATTTATAACACCATCTTCTTTTAATAATACCATATCTTCGATTCTTACGCCACCGAAATCAGGAATATATATTCCCGGTTCTACTGTAACAACCGCGCCTTCTTTTAAAATTTCTTCTTTTCTGAAAGTCAGACTTGGCGCCTCATGTACTTCGAGTCCGACACCATGCCCCAAAGAATGGCTAAAATACGGGCCATAACCTTTTTCTTCTATCACAGACCTTGCTAAATAATCAGCCTCTTTGGAGCTAATCCCTGCTTTTAAATTTTTAATGGCATTTTCCTGAGCTTCTAAAACTATATTGTATATTTCTTTTTGCTTTTCACTGGCTTTCCCAATTACTATAGTCCTCGTCATGTCAGAGCAGTAGCCTGAGACTTTGCATCCAAAGTCGATTGTGACAAAATCTCCCTTTTCAATTACTTTATCTGAAGCTTTTCCATGAGGGAGAGAAGACCTCTTTCCGGAAGCCACGATAGTTTCAAAGGCTAGGTCCTCCGCTCCATTCTTTTTCATGAAATATTCAAGTTCTAGTGCCACTTCTTTTTCTGTCATGCCAGGTTTTATAAAATTCAAAATGTGCTCAAAAGCTCTATCAGTTATGCTCTGCGCCTTTTTTATGAGATTTATCTCTTCTTTATCTTTTACCATCCTTAAATTCTCAACTAAACCTGCCTGAGGTATAAGCTCTACCCCTTCTAAAGCTTCTTTCAATTCTCTATACTGCCCGTATGTCACATTTTCTTCAAAAGCCAATCTCTTTATTCCCAATTTCTTAATGTATTCTTTCAAGACATCTTTTATTCCAGTTTTGTGTTCCACAATCTCAAAATCTTTGACTTCCTTTTGTGCCTGCTCCGTATACCTCCCATCGGTGATAAAAATAGCGGCATCATCAGTTATCAAGGCTACGCTGTCATCCCCAGTAAAACCTGTTATGTAGGTAACATTTACAAATTTGTAAATTACAAAAGCTTCTATATTTTTTTCTCTCATTGACTTACGCAAATTGCTAAGCCTAGTGTTCACTATTCTACCCCCCAATTGAATCCTCTAAAAATTTTACAGCGTAAAGAGCCAGTATGTAGCTATATGGCCCAAAGCCCGTAATCACTCCCTTGCAGCGAGAAGCAGTGACAGATACCCTTCTGAATTCCTCCCTTCCAAAAATATTAGATATGTGCACTTCAATCACAGGGACAGAAACAGAGGCAATTGCATCCATTATAGCCAAGCTGTAATGGGTATAAGCTGCTGGATTTATTATTATGGCATCGAAATTGTTTTCGGCAGAGTGAATGAGGTTTATTATCTCTCCTTCACTGTTGGACTGCTGAATTTTTACTGCAATGTCGAGTTTCGCAGCTTCTCTTTTTATCATGTTGTTTATCTCTTCAAAAGTGATTTCTCCATAGACTTCTTTTTCCCTCTTCCCAGTGAGATTCACATTGGGGCCATGAATTACGAGCACCCTTTTCATAATATCACCTCACGTTACTATAATACACCTTACTTCCTTATTTGTCCACTGCCCAAAATCACATATTTGTAGGTCGTAAGCTCTTTAAGCCCCATAGGCCCTCTTGCGTGCATTTTTTGAGTGCTTATACCTATTTCCGCCCCAAATCCAAATTCTCCTCCGTCGGTAAACCTAGTAGAAGCGTTCACATATACTGCAGCAGAATCTACAGATTTTAAAAATCTCATGGCATTAGTGTAATTTTCAGTTACAATGCTCTCAGAATGACCTGTAGAATACTTAGAAATGTGCTCCAATGCCTCATCTATATTCTCTACAACTTTTACCGCTAATATGAGGTCAAGGTACTCTGTAGCCCAGTCCTCTTCTGTGGCTTCTTTTACATCAGGGCATATCCTTTTTGTAAGCTCACAGCCTCTTATTTCTACCCCATGAGATGACAGTTCTTTTACCATAACAGGCAGGAATTTTTCTGCTATGCTCTTATGCACCAAAACAGTCTCTACTGCATTGCACACCCCAGGCCTTTGAACCTTCGCATTTACAATTATGTCCTTTGCCATTTCAAAATTTGCACTCTCATCCACAAAAATGTGGCAATTTCCAACTCCCGTTTCTATAACAGGTACAGTAGAATTTTCAATAACATTTTTGATAAGGCTTGCCCCACCTCTTGGGATGATAAGGTCAATCAAGCCGTTTAACTTCATCATCCTATTTACTTCTTCCCTGTCAGTATTTTCAATAAGCTGTATCGCTCCTTCCGGAATACCACTTTTGTAAGCAGCTTCTGCCAGAATAGAAGCAATAGCGATATTAGAATTTATAGCATCACTTCCTCCTCTTAAAATCACAGCATTTCCTGCTTTAAGGCAAAGGCCTGCGGCATCAGCTGTGACATTGGGGCGTGATTCGTATATAATGCCTATGACGCCTATGGGAACGCGCATCTTTCCTATTTGAAGTCCATTGGGCCTTATCCACATTTCCTCTATATCTCCGACAGGGTCTTTCAAAGAAGCCACTTCTTTTAATCCTTCTGCCATAGCCTTTATCCTTTTTTCATCCAATTTTAGCCTGTCTACAAGAGAGGCTTTTAAATTTCTCTTTTCTGCTTCTAAAACGTCTTTTTCATTGGCTTTCAAAATTTTATCCGTACTTCCCAAAAGAGCTTCTGCCATATTAATAAGAGCCCTATTTTTAGTATCAGTATCTATAACAGCCATTTTTCTTGACGCTTCTTTCGCCTTTTTAGCCTTTACTTCAACTTCCATACTTTTCACCCCTCTCAAGAACTACAAGGTTGTCCCTGTGAATCACCTCATCGTAGTATTTATATCCCAGTATTGATTCTATGTCATGGGTCTTACAGCCTTTTATTTTTTCGACTTCTTCGGAAGAATAATTGACAAGCCCTCTAGCTATTTCCCTGCCCTGGTGGTCCACCACCGCCACGCAGTCCCCCACGTCATACTGGCCTTCTGTCTTTACAACACCACTTGGCAGCAAGCTTTTTCCATGTTTGACTAAAGCCTTCGCCGCACCCTCATCCACAAACAAAAAACCATTCACCTTCGCATTGAAGGCAATCCAGATTTTTCTACTGCTTATGGGATTTTTCATTGGAAGAAAAGTAGTCCCAATCTTTTCTCCTGCGGCAAGTCTATTTAATATATTGTCAATTTTGCCATTTGCAATGACCATCTTGACTCCTGAATTATAACATATCTTAGCAGCCTGGATCTTTGTGTACATTCCCCCTGTGCCTCTCTTTGTACCTGCCCCGCCAGCAATTTTAAAAAGGTCATCAGAAAACTCCTCAACCACTTCTATAACTTTAGCATCCCTATGGATTCTCGGGTCCTTGTCAAAAAGACCATCGATATCAGTCAGAATAATCAAAAGGTCTGCCTCAACAAGGCTTGCCACAAGAGCCGCTAAGGTATCATTATCCCCAATTTTTATTTCCTCCACTGCCACAGTGTCATTTTCATTTATGATAGGTATGACCCCCCAATTAAGAAGGTTAGAGAGGGTGTAACTCATATTTAAATACCTTTTTCTGTCACTAAAGTCCTCCCTTGTCAAAAGAAGCTGGGCAGTTATTTTCCCGTATTCGTTGAAAAATTTCTCGTAAATCTCTATAAGAAGACCTTGCCCAATGGCTGCCAGTGCTTGCTTTTGCGGAAGGTTTTTGGGCTTTTCTGTCAAGTTTAATTTTCCCATTCCAGCTCCAATCGCCCCAGACGTCACAAGTATAACTTCTTCGCCTTTATTTGACAAATTTGCAATTTGTCTTACTAATTTCTCCATTATTTCTAAATTCAATTTCCCATTTTCATGAGTCAAAGTGCTAGTCCCAACCTTAACCACAATCCTCATGTTTTTGACACCCTTTTTGCCACCTCTTGATATATTCTCTTAAGTTCCAATGCGTCTTCCGCCATTCTCTCGCGAGATTCACAGATAACTATAGGCTCCATATTCCTTTCATAAAAAAGCTGAGCCAGTGGCTCAAATTCGGGCCCGTATTCTTTATCAAGCAATGTCCAGTGCCTCTTCTCCCCCTGCTCTGTAAATTCAATTCTGCTAAAATGAACGTGTATAATTTTTGCCCTATCTTTTCCTAGATACTTTTCTATCGTGTTTAAAACTTCTTCATAATCTTCCATAGATTTAAACCTTCCATTGTCTCTTGCATGCAAATGAGCAAAATCCACGGTAGGAAGAAGTCTTTCATCTAGCTGACAGAGTTCCAAGACTTCCTCCAAAGTGCCCAGCTGATTTTTCTTGCCCATCGTCTCGGGACACAAGGTTATATGACCCAGTCCCAAGTCATCAGCTTCTTTTATAACCTCCTTCAAAACCTTTTTTGCTCTATCAAGTGCTTCTCTTCTGTCTAAAGATGCAGAACCGGGGTGAAACGTAACTCTTTTTGCCCCCATTAAATTTCCTGCGGTCAAACTTTCAATTATGTACCTTTTAGAGTTTTTTATCTTTTCCTCTTCTTCTGCGGCAAGGTTTATGTAATAAGGAGCATGAATTGTAATTGTAATATTAAATTTTTCTGCATTCTCTTTGAGCTGCAAAGCCAATTTTTCGCTTATTCTCACCCCTCTAGAAAAAGAGTATTCATAAGCCTCAAGTCCCATTTTATGAAGCCATTCTGGCATCTCAGCGGAAGACTTATGTCCCTCGTCGTAAAAGCTCTGTGAGATCCCAGAGGGTCCAAACTTAATCCCCAACTTTTATCATCTCCCCTTGAGCTTTATATATGCTCTTATGACTTCTTCAGCAACTTCCTCTATTGTCTTGTCAGAGACGTCTATGGTATAATCTGCAAATCTGTAAAAAGGTTCTCTTTCCTCTAAAAGTTCTCTTATCCTCTTTTCAGGGTCTTCCACCGCAAGAAGAGGCCTATCTTTTGTTTTGGATATATTCCTTAAAATTACTTCCGGCCTTGCTTTTAAGAGAATAACCACTCCATTTTTTCTTAATTGTACAATATTTGAAGGGTTTAATACAACCCCGCCTCCTGTAGCTATTACGTGATTTTTTAGGCGAGAGGCTTTTATGACAGCCGCTTTTTCCAACTTTCTAAAGTATTCTTCCCCATGCTTTTCAAATATTTCCGCCACACTCATGCCTGCCATTTTCTCAACCAGCTTGTCAGTGTCAATAAAACTAAAATGAAGAGTAGTTGCTACTTTTTTCCCTACAGTAGTTTTTCCTGTTCCCATGAATCCTGTCAAAACTATGTTTTTCATTCACCATCCCCCTTTTATGGTTTGGAAGGTATAGCCTCTTTTAAAATTTTTTCTAAAGTATCAGATATTACCTTGTTCACATCTACTGGAGGGGGACTTTCAGTGATACTTTCCTCACTAGCTTTTCCCTCCAATGGTTGAAAAGGATTGGCTTTCCCTTTTGGTGCATTTATCTCAGCCTTTTTTGCTCCGCTGTCTTTCATGGAATAGGCAAAAAGCAATACATTTAAAAACAAATTTTCGGAATTCGGGTCTTTCTGCATTTCAAAAGACTGAATAGTTAGAAGCCTCCTAGACTCCTGTAAAGATTTCATGAAGGAAATAAGACCATCATAGGTTCCAAAAGCTGTAACTGATATGGGAGTCACTGTAAATTCTTCTTTCTGTTCTTTATTTTTTTCCTCTTGACTTGCATTTTCAAAATTAATACTTCTTATTTTTACGCCGGAATCATTTGCTATTCTTTGTAAATCAAGAATTGCAAATTCAACGTCTTTTTCATCTGGAAGTATTGTGTCCAATTCTTCGACTTCTTTTTCCCACTTCGCCAGACTTTTTTGTAAATTTTCTCCTTTTAAAGAAGAGAGCTGTGAAAGAATTTGCCTTTTAAGCTTTATCTCTTGTGATAAATTGTCTATCTCTGAAAGCTTTGGAATCAGGTAAAACTGATAGTAAATCGCAAAAAATGCAAAAACCAGAGCAAAATAGATTAAAAATTTTTCTCTCTTTGTAAGTTTCATCTATGATACCACCCTGACCTTTACTTGAACCACATATTTATATACATTTTTTTCATTAAGCTCTACTGAAAGCACTTTTACATCTTCGACATAATTTATGCTTCTTAAATTTAGCATAAAAACTGCAATATCGCCTTCATGAAGGGCTTCCCCTTCAATTTCAAGCACCTCGTTGTCATATTTCAAATGAGTTACCGAAACATCTTGAGGAAGATTAGAAGCGACATCTTCAGAAAGCTTGACTAAATCAATTTTCTTCTTATTTACCTTATCAATTATGCTTTTTTTCTTTTCTAAATATAAAGATATGTCCTTTATATTCTGCTGAAGCTCTGATACATTCCTGTATTTATTGAGCTCTTCGTTGACAATTTTAAGCTCCCCATAAAGCCTGTTCATATAGGCTAAAGGCAAAGCTATTAAGAGGGATATAAAGCCTAAAAGAAAGGCGGCGGAAAAAAGTTTTAAAGCCACTTTTTTCTTCTTTTGCCTTTCTTCTTTTAATTCTGGCGGTATGAGGTTTATGTCCTTCAACTTATTCCCCCCTTAAAAGGCAGCCATAGGCAGGCAAGAAGTATAGATATCTTTCATCCTCTGGAACAATAACTTCAACCTTAAAATAGTCCTTCACATACTCTTTTAAACCCTTCAATTTTGCATTTCCACCTATCAATAAAATCTTATCTACAGTTTTGTGGTATGTAGCATAGAAAAAGTCAAATATTCGGCTTACCATTTGAAACTCTTCGGAAAAATTTTCCCTAAGAATCCCCTCAATATTTTCAATTTCCCTTGTCTCTTTATACTCTTCCGCTGTATCAAAGTCCAAATTAAAAGAACCTGCGATTGCTCGTGTCAATTTTTTGCCACCAAACTCCAAAAGCTTATTGAGAACAAAATTTCCATGAGATATAATAGTCACATTTGTGATAGAAGAGCCAAAATCTATTATCGCAACTGTGCCATCTTTTTCTCCGATTTTTTTAAAAGCTTTGTATAAAGAATTTGCGTAAATATCAATGGCTTCCAAGTACAACTTCAAAGCTTCTGAAAGCTTTACATATTTTTCGACTATTTCCTTTGGGGAAGAAGCTACAAGTACTCTCAATTTTTCTCCATTGCCTTCTAAAGGGGGTAAAAATTTAAAGTCAATTACATAATTATACG
This sequence comes from Caldanaerobacter sp., assembly GCF_049701115.1. Taxonomy (NCBI): domain Bacteria; kingdom Bacillati; phylum Bacillota; class Clostridia; order Thermoanaerobacterales; family Thermoanaerobacteraceae; genus Caldanaerobacter; species Caldanaerobacter sp. The sequence continues at coordinate 213,624 of NZ_JBNATX010000001.1, forward strand.
TATCAGGAATATACTGTTCTATTTCATACTCCAGTGCCTTTTCAACTTCTTCTTCTTTCATCTTGGGCAGCGTAATTTCTCTTAAAATGTTCTGTGAACTTGAAATAGAAAAGCATACCCTTTTTTCTCTTATATTGTTTTCCCTTAAAACCTCTCTGATTGCTTCAGCGACCGTGTTTATGTCCATTATTTTGCCATCGGTTATAACATTAGAAGGGGTCTTCACAAGATATGTACTTCCTAAAAGTTTATTTTTCCTATCTTTTAAAACTATCTTTATATTGGCATTCCCTATCTCAATTCCCAGCATCTTTGCACCCCTAATGGCGAGGATTTTCTTTCACTTTCATAGCAGCCATAGTTATAGCTTTTATTATGTCCACTTCAAACTGCCTCACAAGTTCATTAGTCTTCACATAAAGCTCTCCTTCCTCTGTAACGACATACTTAGGAGGCAAATTATTTAAAGCTAAAGCTTTTATGTCCATCCTGCACCTTTCGCATTTACAAACGTCAATGTCCTTCAAAACCCTGTCCATCATCTGTTCAACCGCATCTTCCATGTAATTTTTAAGTTGCATAAAAACCTCTCCTCATCATTTTATTTCCCACTCAGCAACTGTCAAAGGATTTGCTGATTCAAGATTTAGAATAAGCTTTGCATATCCTTCTCTTTTAATGTTTTTATACTCCCCTTCAGAATAAATGTGAATGGTATATATAAGTCGTTGATACCCACTGTCCATATACATGTTTACCGTATACTTCTGTCCCACATCTCCTAAGTATCCGGTTTTTGGATATTTACTAAAAACAGCATTATCGAGGTAATTTTGAACAAAATAGTAAACACTTTTATACAAAAAATCCTTAGGCACTTTTGGATCAGCATTGTATATGATCAACTGAGCCCTTTGAGCTATATCTGAGAGTAAAGCTTCGTTAAATTCACTCTTCGCAATCTCCAGACCTGCTTCAGAAGCATATGCAGCAGAAGATGAATCAGCATAGGCTTTAGAAACTCTATAATTTGTAATTGTAACCTCCAAAACAGCAGTTGCCAGCACAGTGAGTACCAAAATGACCAACAATGTAAAGATTAAGGCTGATCCCTTCTCATTTAACACTTACATCACTCTTTCTCAAAAAGAAATCGTTAGAAAGAGAAAACTCATTAAGTCCCCTATCATTCCTCTGACCTTTTATATAGATATTTATCATAGAAGGTCCTTTTTGAGTAACTTTAAAATCGTAAATTTTAGTGGCCAGCTCATGTCCTTTATTATCATCAAGATAAAGGGTATGTTTCTTCTCATCCAATTTTATAATAACCGATTTTACAGTATTGGCACTACTATCCTTCCAGTTTATCTGCAAACCCTTTCCCCCGTTTAAAATTACAACTTCATCTGGGCCTTTGTTTAATTGAGACATTATATAGTTCATAGCAAATCTTACGTTCTGTTCAACTTCCACACTGCTTTCAGTGCTTTCAAAAGACTTATAACCCGAATAATAGAGAGAAGAGTAGACAGAAAGCACTATCCCCAGTATGGCAAGAGTAACTATGAGTTCTATCAGAGTAAAACCGCCTTCTTTTTTCACCACCATCTTAACCACCCTGGGATAGCAAGTCCAATCCTATTGGCAGCCGTTGTAGCAATGTCTTTTAATCTTCTGTAACCAGAATTTATGGCTTCAATAACGTAAGTAACAAATTGCGGCCCTTTTACAATAGATTCCCATCCAAAAGCTGGAATGATAACAAATAAGATAAAAAGCACGCTCCAAACAGCAACAAGTATTATGGTTATAAGATTTAAAACATAGTTAAGTATTTTATAAAATAGATTGTCTCCTCCACCAGGAGTAGAAGGTACTACAACAGGAGTGTAATTAGTAATACTCGTTTGAGGCCCTACTATGTAGAAAGAATACAAAGAATCAGAACCTATTTTCCCAACCGATATTTTGTATTGCGTTATCCCATTCTTTTCTATCTTTTCAATATAAGGCAGAAAACCCTCTTTTTCGTAATCTTCCAGTATTCTCTTTAAATCAGCCTCGTTTTTTACATTTCCTGCTTTTATATTTTCTGCCACTGTTCGAGCAATAGCTACTTCCTTTGTTTTTATCCTCGAATCTGCCGAAGTTATAGCTGATTGACTGAAAATCCCCAGTAAAGGAACCGCCACTACTGCAAAGATTGCAATAGAGACCAAAACTTCTATTAATGTCATGCCTTTTTCGCTATTCAACACCCCATAATATCACCCTCAGTAAATTCCTTTCATCATAATACGCCCTGTCGCCGGAAGAATAGTTATTTCTATTTTCTTATTTTCATTTTTTAAAGTAATAGTGCAACCCCCGCTGGAAGGTACCCCTGTTTCCTTGAAACTTATCTCTTTTGATATATTTTTCTCTATTGTCACGCCCTGAGGAAATTTTCGTTCCTTAATAATTCTATTGTCATTATAAGCAATTAAATAATATCCCCTTCCACCCTCCGCAACATCAAAATAAAGAATCTCTCTTTCAAAAATGCTCTTCTGCTGTATATACCTTAAATCTTTTACAACTTCTTCTGCCAGCACTTTAAGACTTAAATTGGATTTAGAAGCGTCAAGAAAACTCGTAGAAGGGATAACTAGTAAAAAAATTAAAAACAAAATAGCTAAAGTCGATATGAGCTCTATTAAAGTTAACCCCTCTTCCCCCTTCATAAGCTTAGCCCCTTATGAGTTTTAAATAGTAATTTAAAATCTCATATCCGTATAAGATTGAAATAAGCCATCCTAAAGATAGATAAGGTGCAAAAGGTATGTAGTCCTTTCTGCTCTTTATCTTAAAAAGTACAAGTAAAACACCTGCCAAAGCTCCCAACACAACACCCAGCAACAAATTTAAAAGCACAAGCTTCCATCCTATAAAAAAGCCTATAAGAGCCATTAATTTTACATCTCCTCCCCCCATTTCCCCTCCTGAGAGAAAAGAGATGAGAAGGAGTATGCCCCCACCCAGTAAAAGCCCCAGAATGTAGTCTAAAAAGCCATAACTATACATGAGTAGTCTAAAAATTAAAGCACCTATAAATCCAGTTATTATTATGCTATTGGGTATGATTTTGTGTTCCGAATCTATAAAACTTGCTGAAATCAGCACAGAAGAAAGAAACATGTAAGAAAAAGCCTTTACATCCAGCCCAAATTTAGAGTAAATTATTACAAATGCAATTCCTGTAAGCAGCTCCACAACAGGGTATCTTATTGAAATTTTTTCTCCACAGTACCTGCATCTTCCTTTAAGTAAAATATAACTCAATATTGGTATTAAATCAATACCATTTAATTCATGGCCACATCTGGGACAATGGGAAGGAGGGTATATTATGGACTCTTTTCTGGGAACTCTATATATGACCACATTTAAAAAACTTCCTATAACTGTGCCGAATAAAAATATGAGTATGTAAATTAGCATTTTCATGAAAACTTCCTCCTAAAAAATATTAAGGAGGGCACAAAAATGTGCCCTTTATTTGATTATTTCGTATGTAGCAGTAGCTAATACACTGCCCTCATCAATATATACTTCTACTTTATTGTTAGTAGTATCAAATTTAATTTTAAAAGAAGCATTCTCTTTAGATTGCGGTTTATATTCATCAGCTAGATAACCTTCACTTTTCAGGGTTCCAACATCTAAACTTGTTGGTACACTTCCTTTATCCATTACATATCTTGCAGCTGCTTCAGCTATAATTTGTGCTGAAGCTTTATCAGCTTTTTCTTTAGCAGAAGAGAGAGTTCCCGCAAATCTCGGCACAGCAATTGCTGCTAATATTCCTAATATTGCAATTACAACAATCAACTCAATTAGTGTAAAACCTCTTTCATCCTTATTGAGTGCCTTTACAAACCATTCCATACTCCTTTTTCACCCCCTTTCCCCTTGAATTTACCTTCCAATGAAATTGTATAACTCAAACAGTGGCATTATTATTGAGACGACTATGAAGCCTACCACTGTTGCAAGCATTAGAATTATAATTGGCTCTAACAAAGTTGTCATCTGTGATACTGCTGTGTCAACTTCTCTGTCAAAAAAATTTGCCGTCTTCTCAAGTATTGTATCCAAAGCGCCAGAGCTTTCTCCAACACTTATCATCTGAATCACCATGGGAGGGAAAATTCCAATTCTTCTCAAGGGTTCAGATAAAGGTAGTCCCTTTTTCACATCTTCCTGTGCCCTTTTTATGCCCTCTGCGACTACTGCATTGCCCACTACCTTCTCTACTACCTCCAGTGCTTTGACAAGCGGGATGCCCGCTCCAATCAAAGTCCCTAAAGTCCTTGCAAACCTTGATGTTATTATCTTTCTATTAAGTACTCCAAAAATAGGCATTTCAAGAAGCATTCTGTCAAAAATTCGCCTTCCCTGAGAAGTCTTTGAAAATCTATATAGGACATAAGTTAAAATGAAGATAAATCCTATGTAAACATACCAATAGTTGGATATTGAACTAGCAATTAAGAGCAAAATTCTCGTAGGGAGAGGTAGCTCGACTCCTGCATTCTCAAACATCGCTATAAATATTGGAAGCACATTTGTCAATAAAAACACTACGACAAAAACTGCCACAATGCTCACAATTGCGGGATATGTCAGTGCCGATTTTACTTTCTGATTGAGGTCATTTTCCTTTTCATAGTGGTCTGCCATCTCATTCATTATCCTGTCAAGAGTACCACTGACTTCTCCCGCCTCCACCATGTTATACAAAAGCATTGGAAAGACGTCTTCTCTCTTCCTCATAGCATCAGAAAGGGTACGTCCTTTCTGCACTTCTTCGTACACTTCTGATAAAGCCGTTTTGAGCTTTTTATTACTAACCTGTTCTTTCACTGTCGAAAGAGAAGTCAGAATAGGAATTCCTGCATTTATCAAAGTAGCAAACTGGCGGCAAAAAACTGCAATGTCTTTGACTTTCACCCTTCTAAAAGAGCTAAAATCCAGGATGTCTTTTTTCACTACTTCTTCTTTTATGTCGATTATGTAATAATTTCTCCCCTTCAATATGTCTATGCACTGGGACTTTGAATCTACCTCCAGAGTCCCTGTAATTAAGTTGCCCCCCATGTCCCTTGCTTTGTAAAAGTACAAAGGCATAAAATCACCCCTATATCATGCGTGAAAAGCTCTCCTGGTCAACGCAGTAAGTTAAGGCGTCTTCCAAAGAGATAACCCCTGATTTTAAAAGGTGCAAAATGGACATGTCCATAGTAATCATTCCAAATTTACTACCTGTTTGAACTGCCGACTGTATTTGGTAAGTCTTCCCTTCCCTTATGAGATTTCTTATAGCAGGGGTTGCAATCATAACTTCCGTGGCAACAACTCTTCCGCTTCCATCTTTTTTAGGAATAAGCTGCTGAGATATAATCCCTTCTAATACGTTGGAAAGCTGTATCCTTATTTGCTGTTGCTGATGAGGTGGAAACACATCAATAATCCTATCAATCGTCTTTACAGCTCCTATCGTGTGAAGAGTGGAAAGAACAAGATGGCCTGTCTCGGCAGCAGTTATTGCGATCTGTATAGTCTCCAAATCCCTCATCTCACCGACAAGTATCACATCCGGGTCTTCTCTTAATGCAGCCCTTAAAGCCGATGCAAAGGATGTAGCATCGTGCCCAATTTCTCTTTGATTTACTATACTTTTATTGTGCTTGTGCAAATACTCTATGGGGTCTTCCAATGTAAGAATGTGACAAGTCCTTTTAGAATTTATCCAGTCCACCATAGCCGCCAGTGTGGTGGACTTTCCACTTCCTGTAGGTCCTGTAACAAGTATCAATCCCCTTGTTTTCAAAGCCAAATCTTTAAGTATGAGTGGAAGTCCCAGCTCCTCTATAGTAGGTATTCTCAAGGCAACAGACCTGATGGCAAGGCTATAACTTCCTCTCTGCTTGTACACATTTATTCTAAACCTTCCCAAACCTGTCACAGAATAGGAAAGGTCAATGTCGCCATTTTCCTCCAGCTTTTTTAGCTGCTCGCTTGTAAGCAGGTCTTTCACTATCTCCTCTGTATCTTTAGGTGTAAAAGGCTCCCCTTCCAATTTCTGGAGAGAACCGTTAATTCTTACAACAGGCGGAACTCCCACTGTGATATGCAAATCTGAAGCTTTTTTCTCCACAACCAATTTCAAAAGTTCAATAGTCTCCATCATCATCATTCCTCATAAGTTAGTCTCACCATCTCTTCGATAGTAGTTTTGCCCTGTAAAATAAGTTTTTTCGCGCTTTCTCTCAAAGTCTTCATGCCATTTTTTATAGCTTTTTCTTCAATCACATCTGAGGAAACCTTTGCATTTATGAGTTCTCTTATGTCAGAAGTCACGGGCATTATCTCGTATATAGGGATACGCCCCCTGTAGCCTGTTCTATTGCAGACAGGACAGCCTTTGCCCTTGAAAAGTGTGACCTCTTCATCTTCCGGAATCCCCAAAATCTCCTTTTCTTCCTTTGAAGCCTTATAGGGAACCTTGCAATTGTCGCACACCTTTCTAGCAAGCCTTTGAGCTATTACTCCCACTACAGAAGAAGCCACCAAATAAGGCTCAATCCCCATATCTATCAGTCTCGTTATCGCACCTGCAGCGTTATTGGTGTGAAGCGTCGAAAGCACCAGATGGCCTGTTATCGCTGCTCTTATGGCGATTTCAGCTGTCTCTGTATCTCTTATCTCCCCAATCATTATTATATCAGGATCCTGCCTTAAGATAGACTTTAGTGCAGTAGCAAATGTAAGCCCTGCTTTTTCATTCACCTGCACTTGATTTATGCCCTCCAGCGAATATTCAACAGGATCTTCTACTGTTATTATGTTCACATTGGGCTTATTGAGCTCTCTTAGCATTGCATAAAGAGTAGTAGTTTTACCACTTCCCGTAGGACCTGTTAAAAGCACGATTCCATTGGGTCTTTTTATCAGTTTATCAAAAAGAGGCAAATCCTCCTCATCAAATCCAAGTTGTTCTTTTGTCATCACAAAGTTTTCCTTGTCAAGAAGCCTTAAAACTATCTTTTCGCCAAACACAGTAGGAAGGGAAGAAACCCTTACATCTACGGTTCTGCCTGACACTGTGAAATCAAATCTTCCGTCTTGTGGAAGCCTTCTTTCGGCGATATTCATATTGGCCATTATCTTTATTCTAGTCACAACAGGAGCATGCGTGCTTTTTATAGTCCTCATGGCTTCTGTAAGTTGCCCATCTACTCTGAAGCGAATCCTTAAGTCCTTTTCTGTCGGCTCAATGTGTATATCTGAGGCCCTGCTTTTCACAGCCTGCTCAATTATAGAATTGACAAATCGCACAGCAGGAGCATTTTGGATTTCTTCCAGCACTTCTTGAGGTAGGCTTTCCTCTTCTTTAAATTCCTTTTTAAATTCCTGAGCTGCTTTTTCTGCCTGTTCTTTGCCATAGATTCTATCTATAGCTTTTAGAATGCTGCTTTCAGATGCAATCAAAGGTTTTACATTTTGTTTAGTTATAATTCTCACATCGTCCAAGGCAAAAATATTGAGGGGGTCTGCCATTGCTACATAAAGGCCGTCTTCGGCTTTTTTAACAGGAATGAGTATATGCCTTTTGGCCACAGATTCAGGAACAAGCTTTGCAACCTCAGGGTCAATGTAGTATTTATGAAGGTCCACATGGGGTATTCCGAGCTGAAATTCAAGAGCTTCTAATATCTGATTTTCTGTCACATACCCGAGCTTTGTAAGGACTTTCCCCAATTTTTCCCCTGTTTTGCTCTGCACTTCCATGGCATGTTTCAGTTGTTGTTCCGTGATAAGCCCCACTTCCACTAGAAGTTCCCCGAGTTTTTTCTTGGCCATAAAAATAACCTCTTCCCTCTACATTTCTCCCCTTATTTTCTCATACACAAAGTCTTTGTCAAAAAACTCTCCTGTCCAGAGGTAGAAGGCATAGTTAGCCTGATTCACAAGCATTGAGAGGCCATTTGCACTTTTTACACCGTTTTTTCTTGCGTACTTTAAAAAAAGCGTCTCAGAGGGATTGTATATTAAATCATACACAAAATTAGCCTTTGCCACTACCGCCTCAGAGACTGGAGAGTTATTCACTTCAGGGTGCATACCCACAGAAGTTGTGTTTATGAGAATATCAATTTCGTTAAATTTTTCTACTTCTTCTATACTGCAGTAATCGCATTTCACCTTAAATTCTTCCCTTATGTATTCTGCCAGCGCTTTCGCTTTATTTAAAGTCCTATTGGCTATTACAATTGATTCTACTCCTTCCCTTGCAAGGGCAAAACATATAGCTTTTGATGCTCCTCCTGCTCCCAGTACAAAGGCTTTTCTTCCTCTCACATCCTCTTTCAACTCTTTTAAGGAATCTATAAATCCCTGTACGTCTGTATTGTAGCCTTTTAAAATCCCATTTTCATTGACAACTGTATTCACAGCTCCAATTTTTTCTGCCTCTTCCGTTACAAAATCCAAATAATTCATTACGCTCTCTTTATGAGGGACAGTCACATTAAATCCTTTTATACCTAAAGCTTTTAGTCCTTTTACAGCATTTTCTAATAACTCAGGGGCTACATCAAAAACCACGTACACTCCATTGAAATTGAGCTTTTCAAAGGAGGAGTTGTGTATCAAAGGAGAAAGGCTATGTCTTACTGGATGCCCAATTAGTCCAAAAATCGCTGTGGTGCTATCAATTTTCATATTCCTCAATCCTTTTCAAAATGATTCTTTCCGCCCTTCTCACGATTTTTGTCCAGGCAAGCTCATCATCAGACAAAGGCTTTACTAAAATAGTAAAAAGCCCTACTCTTTTCCCACCTAAAATATCTGTGAATATCTGGTCTCCAATAATAGCCGTCTCGTGGGGCTTTGCGTCCAAAAGCTTTAAAGCCTTTTTAAAAGCACCTTTTCTCGGTTTGATTGCCCAGGCAATACCTGGTATACCAGTTTTTTCTTTAAGTTGATTAACCCTTTTTCTCGTATTATTTGAAACCAGACAGATTTTAAAACCTTCCTTCTTTGCTATTTCCAGCCATTCAACAGTGTATTTATCAAGAAATTTTTCTTTTTTGGGCAAAAGGGTGTTGTCTATATCCAATATAAGGCTTGTAATGCCTTTATTTTTCAAAAAATTCAAGTCGATTTTATGTACACTTTCTACAATCATGTCAGGAATTAGTTTTTTGTACATAAGCCCACCTCATTTAGTTAAAATTATATACTACAAAAAAATAGACTGTCAATAAGACAGTTCACATTGAAAGCTCTTTATAAAGTTTAGTCAGCGCTTTCTTCTCAATCCTTGAGACATAAGAACGAGAAATCCCAAGCATTTTTGCAATTTCCCTCTGGGTCCTTACCTTACCATTGTAAAGTCCGTACCTCATCTCTATTATAATGCGCTCTCTGTTTTTCAAAACGCTATTTAATTTATTGTAAAGCTTTTTAATCTGTATCTTTTTTTCCACCTGATCAGATATTTCATCCTCTTCTGTTCCAAGTACATCCATAAGTGAAATCTCATTGCCTTCCTTATCTACCCCTATTGGGTCTTGAAGAAAAACCTCTCCCCTCATCTTCTTTTCGGCCCTTATAGACATGAGAATTTCATTTTCTATACACTTGGCAGCATATGTGGCAAGGTGAGTACCCTTTTCAAAGTCGTAAGTATCTATGGCCTTAATTAGTCCGATTGTCCCTATAGAGATAAGGTCATCTAAATCTCTCCCCGTCCCACTGTACTTTTTCACTACATGTGCCACAAGCCTCAAATTTCTTTCAATCAGCACGTTTCTTGCCTCTTCATCTCCGTTCTTATAGGCTTCCAAATATTTTTTTTCTTCTTCTGGAGTCAGAGGATTAGGAAAGGAATTTGTATTGCTTAAGTAACCCAAATTTATTATCTCTCTTACAACTGCCCCTAAAAGTGCAGCAACGACTTCCCACATGGCCGCCACCTCTTTTTTTATAAATTACACATTTTATTATATGGTTTTGCCTGAAAAAGGTGCCTGTACATCAGTATTTAATTATTTCCTCGGCTATTTCTTTAAAAATAGGGGCAGCCTTTACTCCTCCTGTATCTCCGTTTTTAACAAATACAGCAATAGAATACTTTGGATTTTCATAAGGCACAAAGCCCACAAACCAAGCATGATATATATTTAATTCTTTGTTGACCTCTGCAGAACCTGTTTTCCCAGCACTTTTGCAAAAAGTCTCTGCTCTTTTCCCTGTCCCTTCCGGGTCAACCACCACTTGCCTCATCATATACCTCAAAATTTGAGCCGTATCGCTTTTCAAAACCCTATAGGGTTCACGGGGTAAAAATCTCTTGATTTCTTTTCCATCGTCATCTACTATTGCCTCCACGAGTCGGGGAATGTTTCTTACACCCCCATTTGCAATAGTAGCTACTATATCGGCAGCCTGAAGCGGAGTCATAAGTACCTCTCCCTGACCTATCGAAAGATTTCCAATGCCAGCACCGTACGTGTCAGAAAGCTTTGGAAGCCTTCCTACATGTTCGGGTATTGGAAGTCCATCATCTTTTTCTATACCAAACTTTCTTGCCATCTCCAAAATAGCATTTGCACCTGTTATCTCACCTATCCTTATGAAAGTTGTATTGCAGGACACAGCAAAACCTTTGACTATGTTTATAAAGCCATGACTCTCTCCTCTAAAATCGTGAAAAATAACTCCATTTATATCATAGCTTCCACTGCAGTAAAAGGTATCTTCTAAGCTGACTTTCCCAGATTCTAAAGCTGCTGCAGCAACTATGATTTTAAAAATAGATCCAGGAGGATAGCCAGATACGGCTTTATTTATAAACTCTTCATTAGTGCTTTCCAGATAATCTTCTATCCTGTTCTGATCAAAATTGGGTCTACTAGCCATTGCCAGTATATCACCTGTCGTCACTTCTAACACAACTGCCGCTCCTTCTATACCATGCCTATCAAGTACGTCTTCTACTACTTTCTGTATATGGTAGTCAAGGGTAGTCTTTATGCCAAAAACTTTCTCTTGAGCAGTTTGTATTTTCACTCCCAACCCTTTTATATAATCACTTCTGCTGCCATCAGTAAAAACCGCGATGCTGTCGCTGGCATCCGTAGTCAAAACTTTATCGAAAGTCTCCTCAAGCCCCATTTTTTTATCTCCAATGTATCCTATGACATGTCTTGCGAGAGAATTTGAAGAATATCTTTGAGGAAGTTCAAGTGTAAAAATCCCTACAGGCAGGTTCAAATTTAAATCCTTTTTAACCTCATATTTAAGGTAATCTTTATTTTTTTTAAAATCTTCTTTAATTTTTTCTAGAGGAAGTTCTGTAATTTTGCTGATAATCTCTATGGCTTTCCCTTTATCCTCCATCATCTTTGGTATGGCAAATACATATCTCCTGTAGTCCCTATCTGTAAAGGGAATCATGTGTCTATCGTAGATTTCTCCTCTTCTATTCAATAATTTGAAACTCTTAATCCTTTGCTCCATAGCTTTTGAAGAGTAAAAGTTGTAATTTATAATCTGTATATAAAAAAGTCTCGCAACCAATGCAAAAATCAGAAAAGCCATAACCGCTCGCAGAAACACTATCCTTTTCCCCATAAAAATAGCTCCTTTCAGGAACCATTATTCCCAAAAGGAGCTTTTTTAAACATTGCTTTTAGCTTCTCTTCTTAAAATATAAAGCTCTTCAACAGGATTAATAACCGGAATTTTCACTATCATCTGCGGATGGGGAGCTACCTCTATCTTTTTTCCTTCCTCATCCCACATCTTTTCAATCTTCTGCTTAAATTGAACTTTAGGTCCTATAATTTCCACTTCGTCTCCAACAAACATCCTGTTCCTCTGCTCTACAACCGCTATCCTCGCCTCAGGGTCATATCTCTTGACAATGCCCACAAAGTCATGGGTGCGGATGTATTTAGAAGACTCATAATTTTGAGCATCCGCTCCTGGCCTGCCAAAATAAAAACCTGTGGTAAATCCTCTGTGGCTTGCCTTCCCCACTTCCTCAAGAAGGCTCCTGTCAAAAACGTAATCCTTCCCTTTTTCAAGGTAATCGTCAATTGCCTTCCTATAAGCCCGTGTAACTACCGCAACATAATATGCACTCTTGTTTCTCCCCTCAATTTTAAAACTTGTAACTCCAGCTTCTACCAATTGAGGAATGTACTCTATCATGCACAGGTCTTTTGAATTCAAAATGTAGGTACCTCGCCCGTCCTCCTCAATAGGAAAATATTCGCCCGGCCTTTTTTCCTCCATCAGGTAATATTTCCACCGGCAGGGCTGCGCACATTCCCCTTTATTAGCGTCTCTTCCCGTCAGGTAATTGCTCAAAAGGCATCGCCCTGAATAGGATATGCACATAGCACCGTGCACAAAAGCCTCCAATTCTAAAGAAGGAGGTGTCTTATCCCTTATTTCTCTTATTTCCTTTAAAGAGAGCTCTCTTGCTAAGATTATCCTCTTTGCTCCTAATTTGTGCCAGAAGTTTGCAGTCAAATAATTTACAGTATTAGCTTGTGTGCTTATGTGTACATCTATCTCAGGAGCAATTTCTTTAACTATAGAAAAAACTCCTAAATCAGAGACAATAAAAGCATCTACTCCGAGGTCTGCAACCTTTTTTATATAATCTGGAAGTTCTTCTAAATCCTCATTACGAGGGTATATATTTATGGTTATATAAGCTTTTTTATTGCTTTTCTTAAGAATTTTTATTCCTTCCTTTATTTCATCAAGAGTGAGTCCCACATAAGCCCTTAAACTGTAATTTTGACCACCAAAGTAGACAGCGTCTGCCCCATATTTTACGGCGACCTTTAGCCTTTCCAAATCCCCAACTGGCGCCAAAAGCTCTAACATAAATCACTCCTCCCTAATGCTTAAAGCCAATCCATCTCCTAAAGGCAAAATAACCGTGTAAAAATGCTTATCTTTTTTTAACACTTCTATAAATTCTCTCATCCTGTACACAATCGTCCTTCTCTTGTGCTTCACGTGTTTTTCTCCAACCACATACCCTTTATAAAGGATGTTATCCCAGAGGACAATCCCATCTTGTGGAATAAATTCTCTTATCTTTTTGTAAAACTCAAAATACTGGCCCTTTGCTGCATCTACAAAAATAAAATCATATTTTTTTGTCAGATTCTCCAGTACCTCTTCTGCTTGTCCGCAGATTAAATCAATCCTTTCCTCTAGATCAGCTATTTTAAAGTTTTTCTTTGCAATCTCAGCAAGGTTTATATCCCTTTCAATTGTAACAATTTTAGACTTTTGATAGGACCTTGCCATTATTATGGTGGAATATCCTATGGCTGTTCCTATCTCCAGTATATTAAGAGGTTTTTTAAGCCTCACCATAAAGCTCAAAAAAGCAGCCACTTCAGGCTTTGCTATAGGAATGTAATTTTCTTCTGCAAATTTTCTCAGTGGCTTTAAGTCTTCATACAACTCCTCGTGAAAAGACCTTATAAACTGTATATCATGATAGGTTATCTCCATCGCCTCAACCCTTCATTTCCTGTTTTTCTCTTGTTCAATTTCTCTTTGGGCTTTTAGATGGTCTTCATAAGTTTTAGTAAAAATATGCGTACCATCTCCCTTGGCCACAAAATAATAATAATCATGCTCAGAAGGGTTTAAAGCAGCCTCAATGGATTTTAAACCAGGATTACAAATGGGCCCAATCGGAAGTCCGTAATGTTCATAGGTATTATAAGGAGAATCAACTTTTAAATCTTGGTATGAAAGCACTTCCTTATGAGTTCCCAGGGCATATTCAACTGTAGGACAAAGTTCCAGTTTCATTTTTTTCTTCAACCTGTTATAAATAACCCCTGCGATAATAGGCCTTTCCTTATCCACCACTGCCTCTTTCTCTACGATAGAAGCCACGATGACAACCTCATCGGGAGTCATTCCAACTTTTTGAGCTTTATCCTTAATCACACTCTCATAAACCTCATTAAATCTTTTTAGCATCATATCTATTATCTCTTTTTCATTATAATTCACAGGGATAAAATAAGTGTCAGGGAAAAGATATCCTTCTAACCTATTTGGCCTATCCTTTGGGATATTTTTTAAGAAAGAATACTCAAAATCTCCATTCTGCGCTACTTCTAAAAACTTTTTCTCATCGACAAGCCCTGTTTGAGCCAATTTTTTTGCTATATCTTTAACAGTATACCCTTCGGGAATTGTGACTTTAAAAACATCCATTTCGGATTTTCCTGCTGCTATTTTTTCAATAATCTGATCAACCGTCATATTCTGACTTAACAAATATTTCCCAGCCTTAAGCTTGCCATCTGCTTTTAATATTTTTGCCCTCCAAACAAAAAACCACTCATTTTTAATCAAATTTTTTTCCTTTAAAAGCTTTGCTATCTGGTGAGCAGAATAACCACTAGGTATATTAACAACCACTTCCTCTGATGCCCTTATAGACACTGGCTTAAAAAGGCTTTGATAATAAAAAGAAGCAGAAACAAAAAGGAAAATTAAAGCAGCTATAAGTATAAAAAATTTACTTTTGCCTTTTGTTTCGACTTTATTCATCTTATTTCTCTCCTTACAGGGGTATACATAAATTATATAATTAATCAAAAATAAAAACAAGTAAGCCTAAAAAGCTTACTTGTCAGAGAGAATATCTATCTTTTATCCTTTTATAAGCGACTAGAACAGCGTAACCAAATACACCCGTCACAATCGCCTCACTCAATGCAATGTCGATTGCAACAATGTAATAAGGCATTTTTAGAAAATAGCTCACCCATATCGAAACAAACAAAGCATTCAAAATGATAGGGGGCAAAATAGCCTGATAAAACTTTTTTGCTTTTGATGTAAGGTACGCAGCTATAAGAGTTACAAAACTCCCTCCTAAAATATCTATAATGCCAAAGGGACTCCCTATATTCGCCAAAAGACATCCAATGAAAACCCCCCAGATGGCAGCCGGTTCTATCATCGGCAAAACCACTAAAGCCTCTGAAAGCCTAAACTGAATAGGGCCATAGGAGACACTGCCGAGCAAAAAAGTCACTGCAAAATAAATTGCTGCAATAACCCCCGCCTTTACAATGTATCTTACATCGATTTTACCCATTTCCCTCTCTCCATTCTTTGTGTTAAATTTCCATTATAATAGGCAGTATCATTGGATTTCTTTTAGTTTTCTCATACAGGAAATTGCTTAAATTATCCTTTATCATGGATTTTATAGTAGCCCATTCGTTTATCTCTTCTTTTTCGCATTTTGCCAAAACTTCCCGCACAACATTCTTTGACTCTTCCATCAAATCCTCGGATTCTCTAACATACACAAATCCACGAGAAATAATGTCTGGACCTGCTATTACCGCTCCCGTCTCTTTGGAAATGGTCACAACCACAACCAAAAGACCATCTTGAGCCAGATGCTTCCTATCTCTTAATACAATATTACCCACATCTCCTACGCCCAATCCATCTACTAACACCTTACCAGCCGTTACCGTACCCGCAATTCTGCCTGAATCCTTTGTAAACTCAAGCACAGTCCCATTATCCACGACAAAGATGTTTTCTGGCGGCATTCCAAGACTTTCAGCAAGCTTTGCGTGTTGCACAAGATGTCTGTACTCTCCATGGACTGGTATAAAAAATTTCGGTTTTATAAGGGTGTGCAAAAGTTTAATCTCTTCCTGGCAGGCATGTCCAGAAACATGTATATCTGCTAAAGCTTCATAAATTACATTGGCACCCTTTTTAAAAAGCTGATTTATCACCCTTGAAATTAGCCTTTCATTACCAGGGATTGGAGAAGCAGAGATTATCACCGTGTCACCCGGCACAATTTCAACTTTCTTATGTTCAGAAGAAGCCATCCTGGTGAGAGCCGACATGGGTTCTCCTTGACTTCCAGTAGTTACTATGACTACTTTATTGTGGGGAAGTTTATTTGCTTCATCTAAATCTATCAAAAGTCCCTCTGGAACCGTCAAATATCCAAGCTCCATGGCTACATTTACTACGTTTATCATACTCCTTCCAGATATTGCTACTTTCCTCCCGTATTTCTGAGCAGAATTTATTATCTGTTGGACTCTGTGAATATTTGATGCAAAAGTCGCTACAATTATCCTTTGTTCGGCCTTTCTGAAAAGATTATCAAAAGTTTCTCCTACAGTTCTTTCGGACATCGTATAGCCCGGTCTTTCAATGTTTGTGCTGTCGCAAAGCATAACCAGTACGCCTTTTTCTCCAAGTTGAGCAAAACGGTGTAAATCCGGTACTTCCCCATCTATTGGAGTAAAGTCGATTTTAAAATCCCCTGAATGAAAAACCGTTCCTATCGGAGTGTGAATAGCCAGAGCCGCCGAATCCGCAATGCTGTGAGACGTCCTTATAAATTCCACTTTAAACTGCCCGATTTCTACTGTCTCTCTTGGTTTTACAGTGATTAGTTTGCTGTCTCGTAAAAGGCCGTGCTCTTTTAATTTATACTCCACAAGACCTATCGTGAGTCTCGTGCCATAAATTGGGACGTTGAGCTGCTTCAACACGTAGGGCAGAGCCCCTATATGGTCTTCATGCCCATGGGTGAGCACAATAGCTTTAACTTTTTCCCTATTTTTCAATAAATAAGTAATGTCGGGAATGACGAGGTCAATTCCCAACATCTCATCGTCAGGGAAAGCGAGGCCACAGTCTACTACAATAATGTCATTTCCATACTCGAATACAGTCATATTTTTGCCAATCTCATTTAACCCGCCCAAAGGAATTATCTTCAGTTTTGCCTTGTGTGCCAAATACCTTTCTCCTTTCGTTTATATATTTTCTACCCCTCTCCCCTTTTTAAATAAAAATAGACCCGTACCTTACACCAGTTAATATAAATTATACTTTATTTCTACACTTACTGCAATAACCATAAAACTTTACATTGTGATCAACAATCTTAAAATCTTTTGTTTTTTCAATAAGTTTTTCTAAATCTTCCAGTAAATCTCCTTCCATTTCTATGACATTACCACATTTTAAACATATTAAGTGATGATGCTGATGTGAATCATCTTGATAAAGCTCATATCTATTCCGTCCATCGTCAAAATTCAATTTGTACACAAGCCCTAATTCCTCGAAAAGCTGTAGAGTCCTGTAAACTGTAGCTAATCCTATCTCAGGATATTTTTGCTTCACAAGGTCATATATTTCTTCTGAAGACAGATGTTTATTCTTATTTTCCATTATCACGTCTAAAATCACTCGTCGCTGAGTAGTCAGCTTAAAACCCTTCTCTTTCAATTTTTCCTTGAGTTTATCAAATTCATTCACCTTTTTCACCACCAAATTATTTCAACTACAAATAGTTTATGATATTCATTTTCAATTGTCAACAAGTTTTTGACAAAAATATCAACTATTATTCGCCGTTTTTAATTTCAATTGAAAACAGATAAAATAAAATTAAGATATACCCACAAAGGGTATATCTCAATTTCCAATCCTTTTATTCATCAAAATTTAATCACTCTTCGTCATCATCAAAATCTTCTTCCTCGTCATCGTAAAAATCTTCATACTCCTCCATCAATTCATTATAAGCTTCAACTGCTTCATTGAACTCATCTTCATCCTCGATTGCAAGGAAAACCTCATTACCCTCTTCATCGTGCTCTACCTTTAAAATATAGGCTTCTTCGCCATCTCCATCCACAGGCACCACTACTGCATACCTGTTTTCATCCACATCAAAAGATGCTACTAACTCAAAATCCACCGGATGCCCGTGTTCGTCAATCAATTGAATAATTTCTGGTTCCATAAACTTTCACCTCAATTCTACCAAGATAATGTAATTGTATAACATCTCCAGCCAGCTGTCAAGGCTTTTTAGGAATTTTTTTGAGAATCAAGATAGCTCTGGAGTATTATGGTAGCAGCAAGTTTGTCAACAACCTTTTTGCGCTTCCCTCTGGACATGTCTACTCCCTCTATCAAAAGCCTTTCTGCCTGAAGGGTAGTAAGCCTTTCATCCCAAAAAACAACAGGAATTTCTAATGCCTCCTTTAATTTTTCCCCAAACCTTATGACCTTTTCCCCCTGAGGCCCTATTGAACCGTTCATGTTTTTGGGAAGCCCTACTACAACCTTTTCCACCTCATATTTTTTCACAATTTCCTCTATTGCTTTCACATCTTCTACAAAACTTTTTCTTCTTATAGTTGTAATCCCCTGGGCAATTGTTGAAGAAGCATCGCTTACTGCTACTCCAATGGTCTTGTCTCCCAAATCCAATCCCAATACTCTCAAGTTACTCCCCATCCTCAAAAAAATGCCCCACACGAGGTGAGGCATTTTTTATTTACTCAAATAACTTTTTAGAAGCTCCTCTACCAGTTCATCTCTTTCTATTTTTCTTATGAGGTTTCTAGCATTTTTGTGACTGGTTATATAAGTAGGGTCCCCGGAAAGAATATAACCAACTATTTGATTTACAGGATCGTATCCTTTTTCTAAAAGAGCTTGATAAACCACTTCTAAGATTTCTTTAACGGATTTTTTATCTTTAGACACGGTGTACTTTATTGTCTGCTCATTTTTTTCAACCAATGGAATCACCTCTGACACTATCATACTCTATTGGGAACCCCTTCGTCAAGACTTTAACTGTTCTTTTACAATTTCAACAGCTTTTTCAAGAGCTTCTTTCACCTTCGAAAGATTTCTACCCGTTCCCTGCGCTATCTCAGCTCTTCCGCCGCCATTTCCTTCCACTATGTTGCAGGTTTCTTTAATGATCGAACCCATATTAAGCCCTCTGTTTACCGCATCTTTTGTAGCCATTCCTACAAACAAGACCTTATCCCTGGAAGCAGAAGCTAAAATCACAGCCGCACTTTTTAGCCTATCTTTAAGAATATCGCCTAAAGTTTTTAAAGCCTCCATATCATAGTCTTCCACTTCCGCAGCCACAACTTTAACTCCGCCTACAGAAATAGCTAAATCTACAAGAGTGTCCGCTAAGATACTTGCAACTTTTGTCTTTAAACTCTCTATTTCCTTTTCTTTGTCTTTCAAAGACTGTTGCAGATTCTCTATCTTTGAAATCACTTCTTTATCCTGTACCTTCAAAAGTTCAGAAACTTTGTCTAATGTTTCCTTTTGTTCATTCAGGTACTTTATCGCCTCTATCCCTGTTAACGCTTCTATTCTCCTCAGTCCGGCTCCTACTGCACTTTCTGATACGATTTTAAAAATTCCTATTTCACTCGTATTTTTTACATGTGTTCCGCCACAAAGTTCCATGCTATAATCGTTGATTCTTACAACCCTCACCTTATCCCCGTATTTCTCTGTAAAAAGAGCTACCGCTCCTTCTTTTAATGCCTCATCGTAATTCTTTTCCTCAACCAGCACAGGAAGCTGTTCATATATCTTTTCATTCACTCTATCCTCGATTCTCTTAATCTCTTCTTTTGTGAGAGCTTGATAGTGAGAAAAATCAAATCTCAATCTATCGGGAGCTACCAGTGACCCAGATTGGTTTACATGTTCTCCCAAAATCTCTTTAAGAGCCTTGTGGAGTAAATGCGTAGCCGTATGGTTTCTCGCAGCACCTTTTCTCTTTGAGACATCAATCTTAGCTACTACTTTATCTCCAACCGAAATTAATCCTCTCTCCACAGTGCCAATGTGTATGAACTTGTCCCCTACCTTTTTGCAGTCATTCACCTTTATTAATGTGTCCTCTCCTTCAATTACCCCGCTATCTCCTACCTGTCCGCCACTTTCAGCATAAAAAGGCGTCACATCTAAAATTATACTTACATCGTCCCCTGCTTCTGCCTGCTCTACTACTTCGTTGTCCTTCACAATAGCTAACACTTTAGCCTCACTTTCATAAACCTCATATCCCACAAACTTCGTAGAAATATCTCCTAAAGTGGAGTATATGTCCTGCTCCCACAGGCTATTGTCTTCTTTTCTGCTGCTTCTAGCTCTTATCCTCTGCTTTTCAAGCTCTTCTTTATATCCTTCCTCATCAATTGTAATGCCTGCTTCTTGCAGTATCTCTTTTGTCAAATCCAAGGGGAAACCATAAGTATCGTAAAGCTTGAAGGCTTTTGCACCTTCTAATACAGTCTTCCCTTGGGCTTTGAGTTCATTTATATAATCCTGTAAGATGGCAAGCCCCTGGTCTACCGTCTCCTTAAACCTCTCTTCTTCCAGCTTTATAATCCTCTTTATATAATCTTTTCTCTCAATTATTTCTGGGTAAGCTCCTCCGTAATTTTCCACAACAGAATCTACTACCTTGTACAGGAAAGCATCATTTAATCCCAAAAGCTTGCCATGCCTTGCTGCTCTTCTGAGAAGTCTTCTTAATACATAACCCCTTCCCTCATTGGAGGGGAGGATTCCATCGGAAATCATAAAGGTGATGCCTCTTATATGGTCCGTTATAACTCTTATAGATACATCCTTTTCCGCATCTTTGCCGTACTCTACCTCTGCGAGGTCTGAGATAAAGTCGCGAATGCCTCTTATCACGTCCACATCAAAAATTGTATCTACTCCCTGCATTATTGCAGCTATCCTCTCAAGCCCCATTCCTGTATCTATATTGGGATTGGGAAGTCTGTGATAATTGCCTTGCTCATCTTTGTTGAACTGAGTGAAAACTAAGTTCCAAAATTCCACATACCTGTCGCAATCATCACACCCAATTCCGCAATCAGGTTTGCCACATCCTTTCTCTTCTCCCCTGTCAAAATAAATCTCTGAACAGGGTCCGCAAGGCCCTGTACCTATCTCCCAGAAATTATCTTCTTTGCCCATTCTAACTATTCTTTCTGGTGGCAAGCCCACTATTTTATTCCATATTTCAAAAGCTTCATCGTCCTCTTCATAAATAGTAACCCAAAGCCTGTCAACAGGAAGCTTCAAAACTTCTGTAACAAACTCCCAAGCCCATGGAATAGCCTCTTTTTTAAAATAATCTCCAAAAGAGAAATTACCAAGCATCTCAAAGAAAGTGGCATGCCTCGCCGTTTTCCCTACCCTTTCAATATCGGGAGTCCTTATACACCTCTGACAAGTAGTGATTCTCTTGCTCGGTGGTGTTTCTTTACCAGTAAAATAGGGTTTTAAAGGCGCCATACCAGAATTTATTAAGAGCAAACTTTTATCATTTTTGGGAACTAATGAAAAACTTGGAAGTCTTAAATGTCCTTTACTCTCAAAAAAACTCAAAAACTTTTCCCTGATCTCATTCATCCCGAGCTTTTCCATAAAATCCTCCCCTTTTATACAATAAAACCGTCCCTAACAAGCAGGGGGACGGCTTGACCCCTTGTTTTTGAGTATATTATACAAGATTGAAAAAAACAAGTCAATAATGGCATTTATTTGTCTAAAAAAATTTCTGTAAAAACTTCCTTTAAAATTGCCGCAACAGGTACAGAAAATAAAAGTCCCCATATTCCAAAAAACTCTTCTCCCAAAATGAGGACAAAGATTACTGTAACAGGATGTAAACCAACACTATCTCCCATCACTTTAGGAGTCACAAACACATTTTCAACTTGCTGAATGAAAAGGCAGATAGCAAAAGCCCACAAACCTTTAAAAATTGAATCCATAAAGCCAATCGCAACGGCTGGAACGATAGAAAGAATCGGCCCAATATACGGAATTATATTTAAAATACCTGCTATCACTCCCAACAAAAAAGCATATCTTACTTTTACGAGAGCTAACCCTAAACCTGTAAGCGCTCCTACAAAAATAGACAAATAAACTTGCGCTCTCAAGTATTTGCTCAATATCCTGTCCACCTTGAAAAGAAGAATGAAAAACCTATCTCTATATATAGGCGGAATCAAATTTTCAAACTCTTTTAAAAAAACCCCTTTATCCTTCAAAAAATAGAAGGTAAGAATTGGAATAATTATGAGCTCAGTAAAACCCTTCAACATGCTAATTGTTGATTTAAAAAACGCATCAACAAAAGAAGCCATTCCCGCAGTTAGTGAATTTAGATTCCTTTCTATGGCGTTTTCAATATCGGGCGGAAGGTTAGAAAGGTAGAGGAATTTAAAGTTATTTAAAATAAAATTCAATTCTTTAATATACTCTGGGAGCATTTTCACAAAAGAGGTTAGTTCCCCTATCAAAATAGGAAAAACATAATAAGAAAAAACCAAAATTACTGCTGCCACCAGTAAAAACACCATTAATATAGAAAAAGTCACTGTAAAACCTTTTGAATTAAAATATCTTACAAATGGATGTAAAAGATAAGCTATAAGCATAGAAACAAAAAAAGGGGAAAGTATGCTTTTGATACTCGCCCAGTTTTTTATGAAAATATAAAAAATCCCTAATACAATCAAAAACCATATAATGTAGACCTTGTTTTTCATCTCAATTTTATCTGTTTAACTGCCCTCCACACTTTTGAAAAATTTTTTTCAAACATGTCCTTGTAACGCCTGTACTTTTTAAGGTCCATCTTTGGAATTACATAAGCTGCAGCTATAACTCCTGCCAAAAATCCTTTTAAATACTTATCTCTGTTGCTCATCCAATCCCTCCTTCTACCTTTCAAAAACTTTTGCTTATTATATTATTCCTCTTCCTAAACAAAAAAATGCACCATAAGGGTGCTCATCTTACTTTTTTCTCAATTATTCCTCCTCCTACTACTACATCGCCATCATAAAATACCACAGATTGTCCGGGAGTTATCGCTCTTTGGGGTCTTAGAAATCTTACCAATACTTTATCATCACCATACGGCTTTATTATCGCCTCATCTTCTTTGGCAGTATACCGTATTTTAGCGGTAACCTTTATCTCTTCTTCCAGTTTTTCTATTGAAATGAAATTGTTGTTTGAAGATATCAGCTCTTTGCCCCAGACATCCTCTTGATGTCCGACAATAACTACATTGTTTTCTGGATCTATGTCCACAACGTACAAAGGCCTGTCGGAAGATAAACCTAAGCCCTTTCTTTGTCCAATTGTATAGTTTATTATTCCTTTGTGATACCCTAAGAAATTGCCGTGGATATCTCTAAATTCTCCCGGTTTTACATCTTTTTTAATCTGTCTTTTTATAAAAGCTTTATAATCATTGTCTGGAATAAAACAAATTTCTTGGCTCTCTCTTTTAGAAGCAACAGGAAGTCCTATTTTTTCAGCTAAAGCCCTCACTTCTTCTTTAGTATAGTTACCCAGGGGGAAAAGTGCGTGTTTTAACTGTTCCTGAGTCAACCGATATAGCATATAGCTCTGGTCTTTTTTAGAGTCTAAGCCCTTTTTTAATAAATACCTTTTTCTGTCCTCATCGTATTCTTTCCTAACATAATGTCCTGTCGCTATATAGTAAGCTCCCAATTCATGGGCTTTTTCTAAAAGGTCTCCAAATTTTATGAGTCTATTACAAAAAACACACGGGTTCGGTGTCCGCCCTTTTAAATATTCGTCAATAAAATATTTGACAATTTTATCATAAAAAACTTCACTCAAATTGACAGTATAATGTGGGATTCCTAAAATCTCAGCAACTTTTTTTGCATCATGTATTGCTTTTAAAGAGCAACAGCTTTTGTCATCGTCTTGAGCTTTGCTGTAAGGGTCTACCCAAACTCTCATTGTCACTCCTATAACTTCAAATCCCTGCTCTTTTAAAAGATATGCAGTAACTGAGCTATCCACTCCTCCGCTCATTCCAACTACGACTTTATTGTTTGCCTCCATGAAACAAAAAAATCCTCCTTTTTGGTCACATTAAATGTAGTACATGAATGCGCTCTTTTGGTTTAACCTCCTGTAATCTTCCACCATGTCTTGCAATGTAATAGAGTCTATAACTTTATTTATACTGTCTCTTATTCTCTCCATAACGAGTTTTGTAGGACAGCCTCCTGCTCTGCTACATTCAAATGGTGTATCTTCCACTACGCAATCTGCAGGGGCAAGAGAACCTTCTAGAGTTCTTATCACATCTCCTACAGTTATTTTATCCGGTGGAGCCGCTAACATATACCCTCCTTGAGCACCTCTTACGCTTTTTACAAGCTCTGCTTTTCTCAAAATAGCCATGAGTTGTTCTAAATAGTGTTCAGAAAGCCCCTCGTTTTCTGCGATAGTTTTTAAAGAAATAGGTCCCTCCCCGTAGTATAGGGCTAATTCAAACATAGCTTGTATCCCATATCTTCCCTTTGTAGAAAGCTTCATAGTTCCTCACCCCTGAATTCCTACTATATCACTCGGATTTCAATAAAAAGCATACCATGTAACAAAATTATTGTCAACACAAAAAGAGGCGTATACCTCTTTTTACGCCTCTTCAATGATTTTTTCCACATATTCTGAAGTAGAGCAAGACAGAATTCCTCCATATCTCAGCTTAAACTTCACTACATCCCCAACTTTGTAAGGATAATCGCAATTGGTCACATTCACAATCAGATGGTCACTGCTTGAGCCAATTAACTCTATACAGCTTTCTACAGGAATCAAATCGTTAATATTGACATCCTGCCTGCCAATTCCCAATATGGCCCTTTTCATTATACCTCTATCTACATAAACTTGCCTTTCACCAAAGGCATCCATGCCTAAAATTCCCCTTGGATAAGAGGGTTTTTCTTTAAGCTCCACTATCTGAGCCTCCAGAGTGAACACATCATCATAAGTGTGAGGAATCCTATCCCCAAAAGCGGTTTCCCTACCTAAAACGATTGCCTCTCCTATTCTCAGCTGATTGATGCCACGAGGAATAAGTCCGTTCTGAACAAGATACAAGCTGCTCGAATTACCCCCCGAAACTATGTCTAATTTTTGACCGAATTTTTTCTCAATGGCCTCCTTTACTTCGATAAGTTCTTCCAGTATATCAGGGGTAGGAATAACAGAACCATAGCAGGTCAAATTAGTTCCAATACCTCTTAACCTCACTCCTTTGAGTTCTAGTATCTCTTCAGCAACTGAAAGGGCATCTTCTTTTAACACTCCCTCTCTTAAATCCCCTAAATCTATCATGAGTATTATATCATGTATTTTGCCTTGCCTTATAGCCTCTTCTGATAAATTCTTAATTGTGCTTATTTCTGAATTTAAACTTATATCAGCGTATTTTACAACCTCTTCCACTTCGCTTTCCATTGGAATCCGAAGAAGCATTTTAGGCACAGGTATGTGCTGCAATTTTTTTAAATTCTTTATCCTGGAATCTCCTAACATGTCTACTCCAGCTTTCACAAGTTCTTCAGCCACTTTGGGAATAGCACAAAAAACTTTTGTGACCCCCACTACTTTTATATTTCTTTTTCTACACAGTTCAACAATAATATGGGCATTGTGGCGAAGCTTTTCTAAATTTATTCTCAATAAAGGATACATCTATCTTCCCTCACTTTTAAATTCCAAGGCTATTTTTCAGCAGTCTCAAAGCCTCTTCAGGGTATTTTTTAGATAAAACTCCGCAGGCCGCCATGATATAATCTCTGTCAATTAAAACTTTTGCTGAAGAAGGAGGATAGAGCTCCTTCCCAGGAGCTTTGTCATTTATGTTTTTGAGCAGTTCCTCTGAACCCTCAAGCCGCGTAAAGATTCCTCCAGTTCCTATAATCCACTTTACTGCTGTTAAATCTCTACCTTCAACATAAAAAGTCTTTCCCGTAGGTCCAAAATAGCTGACCATTTTGCCAGCATGGCGCTTTACTGCTATTTCTACAGCTTTAGCTGCAAGAAAGAGAACAAATTCCTTCTCTTCATCTGTTGCTGGAACTGGCTTTATGTTTTTTATAAGTTCTTCAGCATTTGGAAATTTTTTATAAACTTCCTCTCCCCAGAGTTCAAAAAGATTTCTAGAGTTTACAAATACCCCTAAGTCTCCTTCTACAGTCCTTTTGGCCAAGGGTTCCGGACTTACCGTCATCTTTTGTATCTCTTCGCTTCCTTCTGTAACAGAGTGGACATCTGTAGTGGCTCCTCCTATATCCAATGCCATAAGGTCTCCTATTTCATTGTAAAGCAGTATGCAGGCTTCCATCACTGCTCCTGGAGTCGGAATTATATTGCCTGTGACCAATTCTTTTACCCTGGTCATCCCTGGAGCCGTGACGATGTGCTTTTCAAAAACCTGTTGTATCATTTTCCTTGTAGGTTCAACATTCAGTTTATCAATGGACGGATAGACGTTGTCTACAATGTACACTTCTTGACCTGCTTCTTTGAAGATATAAGCTATTTCTTCCCTGTTCTCTATGTTTCCAGCGTATATTACAGGCACGTTCAGTTTCAGTTCTGCCAACTTTTCGCCATTATAAAGGGCTGTCTCTCTGTCCCCGTAATCCACTCCTCCTGCCAAAAGTATTATATTAGGTTTAATCTCTTTTATTTTTTCTAAATCAGTCCTCCTTAATTTCCCCGCAGTTATAAGCTTTATATTGGCACCTGCTCCTAAAGCCGCTTCTTTTGCTGCTCTTACAGTCATGTCATAGACAAGACCGTGGACAGTCATTTTAAGCCCGCCTGCAGCGCTACTGCAGGCGAGCATTTCTTTGTACTCAAAATCCCCTATTTTACCTTTCAAATCTTCAATGGCGGCTTTAAGTCCAACATTTACATCTCCTTCTAGCACAGTAGTAGGTGCCATGCCCTGTCCTAGAAAGCTTGGTATGCTCCCTAAATTAAAAGCATTTACAGTTGTAGTTGTACTTCCAATCTCAGCTACCAGAACATCAACCGTCCTTTTCATTTTCCATTTCCCTTCTCCTTTTAACTAAAAAGCTCGCTACCTGATTTCCTTTTGTGCCCCTGCCAAATCCAGCATCAAATCCTACGCTTTTAGCCAAATCATTTGTAATCTGCGTTCCTCCCCCTACCAGTATCACTCTGTCTCTTATGCCCTTTTCTACACACAGGTCGTGTACCTTTTTCATGTTTTTGATGTGCACATCGTCATGCGTTATTATGGTGCTCACCAAAATAGCATCAGCGTTTTCTTCTATTGCCGCATCTACAAGCTTTTCTACAGGAACCGAGGTACCCAAGTATACCACTTTTATGCCGTATTTCTCAATTCCCCCGTGCTTTATATCCAGGATTTCCCTCAAACCGACAGAGTGCTCGTCATTTCCTACTGTTGCCGCTACAACCTTCATTGGTTTTCTCTTTATGTCTTCTTCTATCTCCTCATCTGAAAGTATCTTCTCCTCAGGCGGAATCACCAACTCATTCTTATCAATGGCAAACTGAACACGACCCCTTATTTCCACATATGTCCCTTCAGCAGGGTGCATTGGAAGCTTACTTAAAACTGCTATATCAGTAAGCCCTAATTTTTCAGCGTATTTAATAGCAGCATATTCTGCAGTCCTCTCATCCACAGGCAAGAAGAGGTTCATGCTTATTATGCCATCTCCAGCCCATTCAACTTCCGGTTTTATCTTGTCCCCTTTTCTGTATTCGTAAGTCTCTTTTAACCTATTGTGCACATTGTCAGTTTCGTCCAGTTCGTCTATATATTGAATTTTCTCTCTTTTACACAAAGTACATCCATCTATCAAATCACAAGGCTTGTTGAGGCCTTCCGGCAGGTTGTTGTACCCGAAATGAGAGCATACAGGGGCCATGTAGTCCTTATCTCTCTTATACACTGTGCCAGCTCCAATTCCTCCGTTTATACTCCTTAAAATGCCATCCCCATTTCTCTCAGGATAATAGCCAGAATCTACAAAAAATCCTGCTTCCACTGCTTTAAAATATCCACCGACTTCTAATATTTCCTCCATGAAAAGAATTGCTCTCATTTTGAGTTCCCTTACTTTTTTCCCTAATTCCCCGTCAAAATTGAGTTTCACCATTTCCTTAAGGCCATCCATTCCAATTAATGCCTGTTTGGCCGTATTTATAGCGTTTATATTGTTGTAATGCCAGGGAACGTTTCTTCCCTCATCGGGAGTAATTGTACTTTGGATGTCAGCAGATGTCAAGCGGGATATTAAAAGGTTTAAAACATGTGTAACTGTCGCCTCTCTCGTATCGTGTTCAATGTATTTGGTATTCATTTGCGCCCTTATCTTGTAATTTTTGAAAAGCTGCCTCAAAGCTACCGCATAGGGGAGGTCAAGTCTTATACAGGGTGCTGGCGGAGCATCTGGTGGTACACTAGATAAAGCTATGTTCTCAGGCTTCATCCCCACTTTCACAGAATACATGGTATTTATAGCGTGCTGCACCAAAAGTTCTGGCATTACTTTCCATCCATATTTTGCAGTCGCATTTGCGTTGTGAGCTCCGTCAATTTGGAGCATGTCAGCATCTGCCATAATCTTTTTGGCGACTGCCGCATCCACAAAAGAGCGAACCATATTTACATTTCTATACAAAACATTATACTGTGGGTCCTGATGAGCGCCGTTTACTCCTTCTTCTGCGAACATTACAGCTATTTCAGGCCCTGCAATTCCACTGACATATGAATGGAAATTTATAGGTCTTCCTACTTCATCCTCAATCAAATCAAGAGCCTTTCGCGTTGCCCTAACTTGTTTGCGGGTAATTGGGACTCCTCCTACTCCTTCAGGAGTTCCTTCTATCAATCCATCAAAATGGCTCTGCCCCAAAGTCCTTATCACCATTATGTGGTCTGCACCATGCCACGCAGCCATCCTCATTCGCCTTATGTCGTCTTCAAATCTTCCTGAAGCAATTTCAGTGGTTATCACACAGTCTGGTTGTGGGTCAATATTTCCAAAATGCTTTGCAGCAGGCAGTGGAATGCTGTTTTTTAAAGGCTCAGAGACCTGGTAATACTCAAAATCTCCGATTTTACGCCTTCCTACCCCTTCCCTCCAGTGCCATCCCCTTCTTCTGGGAACATACTTGTCAAGGTCTTTTAAAATCTCTTCTATGTCAATCTTTTTATTTGGCTCCAGTTTCATTCGTCCTTACCTCCCTTGCAATCTCATCTAATACATCTATATACTGCCCATTTGCAAGGCCCCTCCCTGCCGTGAGATAGTCAGTTTTTGCTCTTTCTGCCACCTTGAGTACTATGTGCCCTGCTCCTTTCGGAAGAAGGCCTCTTTCCTCAATTCTATTGACAATCTCTTTGGCTTCAATGCTGGAAAATCCCATCCTCAAAAGTACAGACCTTTCAATAGAAGGAGAAGTGTGATAATAAGCAAGCTCAATCAAAGGATCCACAATTTTCTCCGCCAATTCCCAAAAATAAGCATCCAATTCCTCATCTGTCATGTGTTGAAGATGCTTACTTCTCACTTCAAAATCGTCTTCTCTCCTCATACTAACCCTCCATTCTTTAATTCTTCAATCGTCTCCCTCACAAAATCCTCATCAGACTTTGTATCCTCGGCTAAAAACTTTATATCTTCTTCATTTGGCATTCCAAAATGCTGGATGCAATTTCTAATGTAAGATTTCTTTAAATTATCAAGTTTGACTTCCCTCGCTTTGACCATCGAAGGATGTTCAGGAAGAATTATGTTTTTACCTGGCACTTCCTCATCAGGATTCCCTACGAGCACCTTTATTCCATTTTGCTTAGCAAAAGTCAGCTGAGCAGTTGGGTTTTTACCTGCCCCAGTGTATTCTGTCTCCTGTACAACTATTATCTGGTCATTTTCCATCTGCTGTGCCAGGCTAAAAGCTGCAGCTAGCGAGGTATTACCTGCAGGTCCTCTTTCTAACCCTTCTAACTGTGCAAGAAGTTCCGTCATGTAAAATACTTCTCCCTGCTTTACCAGATAATATCCGTCCATGTATCTTAACGGTCTTGCAGCATTTCTTGGAACATCTGCCCTATCCGGCCATGTTGCAAAAGGTATGCCAAAACCCGTATGCCCTGTGGTAAAGGACTTCCTGTTAAAATGAGTATCTGAAGCCATGTGTAGCCCCGTCAAATCAACGCTCACTCCGTACACCTTCGTATCTAAAGCTCCTGCCTTTATAAGACCTCTTGCAGTACCTGTCAAGTTTCCTCCCCCTGCATGAGTCACAACCACTACATCAGGAAATTTGCCTGTTCTCTCTTTTACTTGATTTGCTATCTCATACCCTAACGTTTCAATACCTGCAATCCCAAAAGGCGTGTAAAGAGAAGCGTTAAAGTATCCTGTCTCCTCTAAAAGCATTAAGTTTACATAAAATAATTCCGGTCCAACTGTTAGCTGTACAACCTCTGCGCCAAAGGTCTCGCATTTTCTCCCTTTTTCTAGGATTTCCGGCTGACCTATACCTCTGCTGTCATATGCCTCTTGTACCACAATGCACTTTAGACCTTTCATTGCCGCTTGAGAGGCAACTGCCGCACCGTAATTTCCGCTTGTAGCCGCTATGACTCCTTTATAACCGTGCTTTTTCGCATGATACACAGAAACGCTAGCCCTTCTTTCCTTAAAACTTCCCGAAGGATTGCAGGCTTCATCTTTAATAAAAATTCTGGCAGCTTTGCCTGTTGGTGATATTTTTCTTGCAAGCTCCGTCAGATTTTTTAATTCTATTAAAGGAGTATTACCCACATTTGCTTCTCTTTGTATTTCAACTATCTCTTCTAAACTGTAACCTGTCTCTTTCATCATTCGCTCGTAATCAAAAGCAATACTGCCTGATTCAAATCTTTCATAGTCTATTCCTAGAGATTTTTTCATAATCTCATTTTTCCTCGCCATTATCTCCTTATACCTGCTCATTGTTTTCACCGCCATACAATATTTCTCTTGCCTTCATGCCAGCCTTTATAAGTTCCGGAACTGGATCTCCAAAGTCGTGAATGTGTCGCGGATTTTCTTCTACTAAAATTCCTTCTACCACTCTTCCTGTAAATGTTTTGATTTTCGCTTTTTGGCCAATTTCAGCATCTTCCATAAGTATGCCCTTCACCCACATGGTAAGAGGTGTCTTCTTAGTATCTTCTGGGATATTTTCAGCCCTCTCGTGGGGTTCAAGGACAATCTGCTTTATTTTGACCCAATCTCCCTTTTTAGCCATATTTTACTTCCTCCTTATCATATCCCTTGCATCTCCCATAATAGCTCTCGGAACGGGCAAATCAAGCATTGTGACAAGCCCTGGCTCTGCATTTATTACATGGGGTATCATGTTTACACAAATGGCTATGGTTCCAATCCCACCAGGGATTTCAGGCTTTATAGATAGTTTTATATTAGGCGTTCCCTTGATTTCTATGTAATCCCCTGTATCTACTCCTTCCTTTTCGGGCTGTATTTGTTGAGGATGTTCTAAAACTATTTTTACCTCTCCATCCACTTTGCCATAACCTATCTGACGACATCCAGCAACATATCCTGGTTCGACTCTTGCATAAGGGGTTTCTCTGTGAGTTTTAGAAATTATTGGTTCTCTCACCTGCTCTATTTCTGATAATTCCCATCCTATGGCTTTGCTAATCATTGTAATCGATTCAGGAAAACCTATATGTCCGGCAACAGTACCCTTTCTAACTCCTTCTTCAAATTCCTCCGGAGTAAGCCCCACCCCTTGTTCCTCCATAACTGCCCTACCAAAGGGAGATAAATCATTTATTCTGGAAGCGTTAATCGAATCAACTTCCATGCAAACTCCCGTTAAAGCTACTATCAAATAGTCCAGTACAAATCCAGGATTTATCCCTGTCCCCAACACTGTCACACCGTTTTCTTTTGCAAGCCTGTCAATTTCATCTGCCAGGTCAGGATGCTGAGCCCAAGGATATGCCATCTCCTCAGCGGTAGTTATAACATTTATACCGTTTTCAACAGCTTTTTTTATTAACGGAAAAACCTTTTCTACATATGAAGACGTTGCAATTAAAACTACATCAGCACTCCCTTTTTTTATAACATCATCGGGATTTGAGGTAACGTATACGGGTTTAGAATTTGTACCTAAAAGCTCATTTAAATCTTTCCCGATTTTGTTAGGGTCAGTGTCAATAGCACCTACAATTTCCATTCCTTTTTTGGAAAGAATCATCTTTGCAATACCGCTTCCCATCGCTCCAAGGCCCCACACAATCACTTTTATATTTTCCATTCTATCACCTCAATAAAATTTTTCTTCTAATCTTATTGTATACATTTACTTTGCCTAAATAAAAGCCTTTCTAATAATCAAAAAACGGAGAAAACCAGAAAAAAATTTGGTTTTTCTCCGTTTTACTAAAGTATGCCTCAGTATGTTTCGATTTTCTAAATTTTTTGGAAACTTAAACAATTCCCCTTATATTTATTCATCATCATAAAATTAAAAATCCTGCCGTAGGCAGGATTTCAGTTTGTTGACAAAGAAAAATTTAAGCCCCTGTTTTCTTAGTACCGAAAGCAGGGGCTGTATATATCTGGATAAAATTTTCTTTAAAACTCCAAATAATGGATAAAG
Organism: Caldanaerobacter sp.; assembly: GCF_049701115.1. Classification (NCBI taxonomy): domain Bacteria; kingdom Bacillati; phylum Bacillota; class Clostridia; order Thermoanaerobacterales; family Thermoanaerobacteraceae; genus Caldanaerobacter; species Caldanaerobacter sp. The sequence continues at coordinate 246,129 of NZ_JBNATX010000001.1, forward strand.
TTTTGAAATGTCAAAGGGCCCTTTACCCTTCCTCCA